>JAAEDX010000006.1:0-17929 GCA_013346905.1 Bombilactobacillus mellis | reverse complement strand
AATTATTTATAGTTCCTACTATAATTCCTACTATAATAGGAGCTATAAAACTTTTAATCAATATACTCACCCCTTTTGGGGCAAGTTGCTATTGATATATGTATATAACATAGTACAGGTATAGCGAAAAGTCAACACTATTTTGAATATTTTAGTAAATAAAGTAATGTAAATTAAATCGGTCATATAGCGAGAATGAACGACGTATCTCGCAGTACCGTTTACCGGATTAAGAACAGAGTTTTATAATGATATTTTTTCTTTTTTATGCTAATATATAGGTGTACAAAACAAATATATTTTTGCATGAGAACACAAAAAGCCATTCCTACCGTTAATAGAAATGGCTTTTTTAGTGTGGTTAGCCGGCAACTCATTTTTGGTTATCCTTTTTTTCTAACCAATAAGAAAAGAGCTTAACTGCTACTCCCACAATAATGGGAGCGATAACCAAAACAAATATATTTTTTAGCATGAAAACACCCCCTTTCGGGGCGAGTTGCCATTCTCCAGTATAGCATTATGCAAATATTATTTTAGATAATTTTCCGAAAAAGACTTGTAATTTACTAATACCCGTATTATAATATTAATTGTAATGAGGAGTGATAACCTTTGAAAGTAGCAAAAAAGAGCTTAAAAATTGAACTGACCATCGAAATCAATTTCATAATTTTTAAGCTCAACTTAAAAATAACTCTTAGCCCTTAAGGGCTATTTGTTATATCTTTATAATACCTTATGGAGGTGTTAAATACAATGAAAAAGTTCATTAATTATTCTAATAAAATTGTAGATAATACCAGAAAAATAAAGCTTCAACTTACTAT
The DNA here is from genome assembly GCA_013346905.1 of Bombilactobacillus mellis. Taxonomy (GTDB): domain Bacteria; phylum Bacillota; class Bacilli; order Lactobacillales; family Lactobacillaceae; genus Bombilactobacillus; species Bombilactobacillus mellis_A. Next base: position 17,099 of record JAAEDX010000006.1, on the reverse strand, counting down.
TCCGTTTTGGATTTCGATACCTATAATTATAGTAATAATTATATTATGGAGAAAATTTAATGGCTAAAACACAAATAGAATTGAATCGAGCTTACCGAAAGAAAAATCCAGAACACGCTCGTTATTTACGAAATAAATCGAATGCAAAAACCTTTATTCGTAAATATGCTCATAAAGAGGATTTGATAGCGTTAGAAAAAATGATTTATTATAGAAAAAAAGAATTATCTGAGAAAAAAAATTAGGATAATCAATAATTATCCAAAAGTCACCCACTCCCGACTAAAATCGGGAGTGGGTGACCTAAGCAATGAAGTTAGTCTATTGGGTTTACATCAAACCAATAAAGAAAACTTGCTGAGCCAAATCAATTTTACTTATAATGATTTTTACAAGCCACAATAATTAAGTGACCATCATCAACGGTATAAACTAATCGATCTTTATTATTGATTCTTCTTGACCAGCCCTCTTGATACTTTAATTTTTCAGGCTTTCCTAAACCAGCCTCTAACCCATCTCGCTGAATTGATTTAATCAAATTGTTGATACGTTTTAATGTTTTCGATCCTCACTCTGCCAGGCAATATATTCATACCAGGCTTCGTCTAAAAATTCAATTGACGTCACTTATCAATTTCCATTGTCTAACAGCTGATGAGAATGAAGATCCTGATGATTGGCTATCTTTTCAAAACGGCGATTAAGCTCGGACTGGTTAGCTTCACTATAAAATTGATCTTTAACTTCAAAAGGTAATCCGCCTTCAGCAATACTCTTCTTTATAAAGATGTTAATAGCAGTTGAAAGATTCAGTCCTAGGCCCTCAAATATCTCAGCAGCTTGTTTTTTATCTGATAGACTGGTTTTAACAGAAATAGAAACTTTCTTTTTTTCGGTATCTATCATTATTCTCACCTCATAGCCATAGTAACACTAAATACATACATTGTATACTTATAAGATTACAATTAATATTGTCACCCACTCCCAACTTTATTCGGGAGTGGGTGACCTAATTATGTATAAAAAAACTGAATTTTTTATAATTCAGTTTCTTTTTTTGCTAAATATCTAATTTTACAACAAGATTAGATAAAAAATGGAAAAACGTCTTAGTACCAGTTTGTGCCATCTTTTTATATGATGGTTCATCTTCTGGCATTGCACCTTTCGGTTGTTCATTATTCTTAAGATTATCAACCGGTTGCCCTTTCAAATTATTACTACCTCATTAGTATCCTGAGGATTATTGCCTAAATCAGAAGTAGCCACATTCCTAATGATCTGCACATCAGCCGCCGCATCGGAATCTGTGCCATTTTCAGTAGTACCTGGTTTAGTTGTTTGATCAACTGTCATCTTATCCTGATCAGACTTATTAGTAGCTGCCGCATTAGTAGAAGAAACCGCTGGAGTTTCTGCATTTGCAATCGCAGCTGCACCTTTATTTACTTTAACTTCAATGACCAACTCATAAGTCTCACCTTTAAGCGGCATTGCTTTCAAAAAGTCTGGCGAAGCAGTAAACAGAACGGTGTTGCTACTTCATCAAAGCTTATTTCACTATCATTACTCATTTTCTTACCGTCGGCTTTATTAATTACATAAGCATTTACGTAAGTCAAACGCTGATCCAATTGATCTTTGATAGTAAATTGAGGATAACGTTCACTAAGATCTTTGCCTAAGGTGCCAACTTTTTGATCAACATGATAATAGAGGGTGTCACCAACTTTAACAGTTGTATTGTTAATATCTTACCATCTTTATTGACCACTTTTTTAGTTGGCTTTGGTGCTTGACCTTTAGAATTCAGTTTATTATCAACCGCATTAGTTTGTTGTGGCTGGTTATCTATTGAAACTGAAGCAATATTTTCAATAGTTACCTCATCAGTAGAACTGGTCTTATCAGAAACATTGACTTTAGCTTCAATAACCAATTCGTAAGTCTCACCTTTTAACGGCATAGATTTTAGGAAATTAGCGGAAGCTTTCCAAACAACCGTATTATCAGATACAGTAATTTCAGCTGGCTGACTGACAGTCTTACCAGTTTCTTTATTAACCACGTAAGCTTTCAAGAAATTGAGATTATGATCCAACTTATCTGTAATACTGAATTCTTTATAACGTTGAGCCAAATCTTGATTCAAAGTGCCTACTTTTTTATCAATATGGTAATAAAGAGTATCACCATTAGAAACTAACTGATGATTAATATCTTTTCCATCATGGTTCACAACTGATTTAGTAGGTGCTTCTGGCGTTACTGGCTTGTAATGGTTATCCACTGTATTAGTATCTTGCGGCTGATTGTCTAAACTGACAGAACCAACATTATTGATCTCTACTTCTTTATTCAGATCTTCATCTTTCACATTTACAGTGACCGCAATTACTAAATCGTAAGTCTCACCCTTTAACGGCATTTGACTTAAAATTGATTAGAAGCGGTAAATTTCACTGTGTTACTGTCTTTATCAAAAGAAATCTCGCTTGGGTTGCTAACTTTAGCTTTGGTATCAGCATTTTGTACATAAGCAGAATCAAATTTTACATTTTTATCGAGCTTATCAATGATACTAAATTCTTTATATCGTTGTGCTAATCCAAAGCCTAAAGTACCGACTTTTTTGGAAACATGGTAAATAAGTTTTTGACCATTGACAACAGCCTTATGATTAACATCTTTGCCATCGTTGTTCAAAACGGTTTTTTCAGGTGCATAATCAGCGGTGTTAAAGGATTGTCTACCTCATTGGTGATTTGCGGGTTGTCATCCACATTAGCTGTTGCCGTATTCTTAATAGAATCTTTGGACTTATTTTGGTTAGGATCTTTGATATTAACCTTAGCTTCAATGACCAACTCGTAAGTCTCGCCTTTGAGAAGCATATTTTTCAAAAACTCGTCTGAAGCAGTCCAAGTAACTAAATTAGTGGCTTCATCAAAAGTGACCTCACTTGGATCACTTACAACTTCTTTAGTAGTTTTGTTAACCAAATAGGCTTTAACAAAATCTAAATCGCCATCTAATTTATCTAAGATACTGAATTTTTTATAACGCGAAATCAAATCCTTGCCTAAGGTACCCACACGCTGGTCAACGTGATAATAAAGTGTGTCACCATTAGAAATTACCTTGTGGTTAATATCTTTCCCGTCTTTATCAACCACATTCTTCACCGGTTTATCAGGAACCCTCGGTTTTACCGGATTTTCAACTTCATTAGTAGTTTTTGGTTTATCATTAATGATTCTTTGACCAGTGTTCTTAATATCTAAAACGCCATCAACGGAACTGATATTAGTTCCATTCGCGATGTTATTTAACGTGTCGGTATCATCAACCTGTACTTTAATGACTAATTCGTAAGTCTCACCTTTGAGCGGCATACCTTTATCGAGGAAATCCCGACTGGCTGTCCAAGAAACCGTACGAGTTTTGGCATCATATTCGGTAGTGTTAGAATCACTAATCTTCTTACCAGTTTCTTTATTAATGACATAAGAATCTAAATATTTGAGGTTAGCATCCAATTTATCGCTGATACCAAAAGATTTATAAGGCTTGAGTAGATCTTCCTTGAGATTACCAACTTTTTGATCAATATGGTAATAGAGAATATCGCCATTGGCGACTTCTTTATGATTAATATCGTAACCATTTTGATCAACTACTGATTTTACTGGATCAGGAATTAAACTATCAGAAGGAATAATCACGTGCACTTGATTAGAAGTAAAAGTATTATTATCGATAATATCTGAAGCGTCATTAGGAATACTGTAATTACCAGTTTGCGAATCAATTAACTCTGACGTATACTTATAATCTTTGTTCAGATTGACAGTCAGATACATATACAAAGTCTTGCCCCGCCAATGATTGGGATCATTGGCAGTCCAGGTAACCTGCTGGTGACTAGAATCTAAATCTAATTTCCCTTGGTTAGTAACATCCTTACTATCAGCAGTAATGATTTTCGCATCCTTGTATTTCAAGGCATCATGCAATTTATCTAAAAGGGTTAAACTCTGATAATCACCATGCGAACTAAATTTAAACTGAACCATGAAATGAATATCAGTTGTATCATCCTTACCGGTCATCTTTTGTTGATCTTGCAGGACTTCCTTGCCATCATAATCACCGTTCGCATCAGCGTCACGAACTAACTTTCGTAAAGATTTAGTGGTAGCTTGATCTTGCTTTTTAGCAGTATCAGTTTTATCAGGGTGGAGCCACCGTTAGATTTAAAGATGGAATCCCAATCCTTGACTTGATTAAACTTGCCCATGAAAATTTTCTTGGTAATCTTATTTTCAGTATCTTCGCCCGTGGGATTAACCGTTTCATTAGTAGAAGCCTTATCTTTGTCAATTTGTGTCCGTGCTATATCCTTGATTTCAATATTGGGCTTTACATCATTCTTCACTTGCACAGGTATATGGACGATATAGGTTTCCCCTTTATATGGCATCGTATTTCCCAGAAAGTCACTGGAGAAAGAATAGGTTAAAATCCCATCTTCATAAGTGAATGTTCCGCGTTAGCATCCAATCTTTTACCGGAATCATCAGTTACATAAGCATTCTTGAGATAATTGACTTCATCAGGTAATTTATCCGATATAGTAAATGTGTCATATTTCTTTAATATTGTGACATTCATTTTGCCAACTTTTTGAGCAACTGTATACTCAAACTTTTCTCCTGGTAAAACGGTCTTTTTGTTAATAGAATGATAGTTTGCTTGATTGGTCGGATCATCAGTATCATTTTGCATGACATCCTTAGTCGGCTGTTCTGGGACAGGATTCCATAAAGTTGCTGAACTAAAGGCTGTCCATTGACCGGAATAATAGGCAAATTTGCCACCTAAATGTTGTAAATCCTCTTTGGGATCAGCATAATTACCGATTACAAAATGAAGCGTATTGCCTTCCACTTGAAAACTCGCTGAAGCTTTAGGAAAAGTCGGTGTTCCTAAAGCATCTTCAAATTGTTGATCCGAAATAGCATTATCCATAACATTTTGCGCATCTCTATGACCACCAATCACGGGGTCACTTGACCAAGGTGACGTATAATCTTGCAGAATACTATCATTTCTTTTGTAGTAAGGCAAAGTCCCATTTTTTCGTAATTAACAAATTCGTTACCCATTAGGATACGAGTGGATTTGCCATTGACCACTTGCGCGCCTGCTTGATTAAGTGAATTTATAGTGACATAGCTTTTCTTATCGCCTGCTCCAATGTTGATGGAACCCCATTAGCATCTGTGAAACTCAAATCAACGCGGAACTGCAAAACTCCTTCAGTGGAAAAACCGTCATACAACTTATCGCTGAATTTCCATCTGGGTAATTTATTCGACTCCACGTAAATCGGAGGATCAGGTTGCGCTTTAATGTCATGAATTAATAGATTGGCATAAATGGGTGCTCCTCCAAAGGTTCCTACAGCTTTTGCGTATTTAACTCTAATTTGAGCTTTCTCCATCTCGCTGGGACTGTTAAATACTAGTTCCGTACCATCACAATCAGTTCCCCAATAAGGGCGATTGTTGCCGGTCATACGATTGGTAGTGACAGAGGCGCCATTAGTTTGAATATCTGCTTGTGATGTTTCTACATCCTTATCAATAATTAACTTATTAACAAATTTTATTCTAGGATCATTAGGATCGATAGCTGTAGAGCTCGCACATACTCTTGTAGCAGTACAGCAGAAGAAAATAGCTCCAACAAGACCTAGTAACAGAAATATCCAGCTACGTTTTAGATTTCCAAATATATTTATCATCTTGAAATCCCTTATCTATTTTGCATTAACCTAAATTGAAATGTTTTATCACCTACCCGAAAAGCAGATAGATCTCTTCTAAAAAGATTTTATCTGCTTTAATTGTCATAAATGATTTTTGCTTTTGGTTATCACCCCTAAAAATTAGTAATAAAAAAAGCACTTTGACAAAAAGCGCTTTTCGTTATTTTTGATTTGTGTTTTGCAATCTTTGATCATAATCATACTGTCCAATAATTACCCATCGCCTAGTACCGTTATAATTACAGGTAAATAAAGTTACTTGTTTTTTGTTTTTATCACTATATAAGACTGATTTTTTTGTAGGTGTAATAGTTCCCGAATAACTGGTTGATAAGGTCTTACTAGCTTCTTATCTGTAACATGATAATAGTAATTTTTTTTCTTATCTGTAAGAACGATCATAGAATTTTTAGCAACTCTAATATTGGGAACACGACTGAACAAGACATTTAAGGATGTGTTCATATTATGACCTGCCAGTACATAATTCCCAGCTCCGCCGATTTGTACTTCATTAGGGTAATATGCAGCCGCACCCAATGCTAAAGTATACATATTAACACCATTCAAAATAGGCAAATATAAGCCGATTTGAGGGACACTCACATAACCAGCGTAATTGTCACCGTATCCACTTTTTAAAGCTGTCTTACGGTAATTCTGTAGCTCATAAGGGGTAATCATATGCACGTTATCAATATCAGATTGATAAACTTTAGGCTTCCATTTTAATTTTTTTGCTTGAATTGTTGATTTCACACTGTCATGAGCATAAGAATTTATAATATTTTGATTATCTATATTAAAAGCAGTTACTAATATGAATAAAACACTCACTACAATAGAAGCAATCAAAAAACCGATTTTAATCAACCTTTGCTTCTTCGGGGCTAAATTTCGCCAATATTGATATAAGTTATGCATTGGCATTATTCCTCCTGCAAGTTTTCTTTCCAGTCAGCTGCTTTCTCTTCCACAAAAGCATCTAGATGATCACGATCAGCATATTTTGCTAAATCATGGACGTGTCTCACCTTATTCACCCTTCTTACCCAGTAATCACGATGAACTTGGTCGTAAGGTGATGTGTTTTGAAGCATCTCTATCATTGTGTCTCTGACACCTTGCAATGTAGCCTCTTCATCAAAATAAATTGAATTTTGCTTAATAAAAAGCCAATATCACATTCATATAAAACATAATCCGCTATGCGATCGTCAATCTCATCAGCACTAGAATTCTCGACATCCTGATTTACCTTTTGAAATTCTTTCACGGCTGCCGGCAGATAGGATTCTAATAATTTCCCTGGTATATCTTCAGGATAAATCTTAACTTTAGTTAAATGATTTTCCGATATAAAAACCTCAAAAGCTTGCTCAATTTTGGGGATTAATATTCCCTCATTCTTTGTGTAATCATTGCTTCATTAAACATTTGTTTATTTCATCCTTCTTTTTCACTTTGTATATAAGGCTTTACGACTAAACCGGTCTTGCCCAGGATCATAGAACAAAGATAGCTCCAGCGATCATCTACACACTCAAGTTCTTTTAGTTTATCGAAATTGTTGTCATACATAATATATTTCCAATGGAGCCCGTCATTTGACTTCCATATTTGCACATACCAAATGATGTCCTGCCGAAAGGTTCGTTGCAAAGCCCAGGTCTCAAATCTATTTAGTGGGTTCTTATTTAGCCAGCCATCAAAATCAATGAGCAATCCTTTATGATTCTCAATACCTGTGACGCGCGAACTAATTAGATGAGTACGATCGACAAAACCATCAGATATTTCTCCAGGAATTCTGCTTTGTGGATTTGGTGGCTGTGCTTTATCGCAAACGATGTAACTGCTTTGTTGTAATCTAATATTATTAGTAGTGCTGGTCGGAATTTTGGGAAAATATCCGTAATAAGAATCACCATTTTTTTCTTCCCAAAGTTCTTTGAATTTATCCTTATTGCCAAACCCACCATCGATTAAGTCTAAAATATTACGGCTGTACCAAAAACCTGTCCCCTTGGGAATATATATCGTTGCTGTATGCCAAGCATCTGTATGCTGCCATCCCACACTCCGAATGGGCAATTCTTTCACTAATCTTTGTAAATTATCTAAATTATTCAAGGGACAGGAAGTGACTTCGTAGACTTCAGTAGCACCATCATGTTTGATGTGTTTGAGGGTTCGGCTGATTTTGTGCCAAGCTTTATCAAAGCTGACTTTACCTTTACTGTGACTATGCGACATATCAAATGACTCCTTTATTTTTACCCCGTGCTAGGAATTTTCCAGCATGCTTTCTGGTATTCGAAATCATTTCCGCTTTTTGGGCATTAATCAAGTCTTGCGCCTGTTCCATGGCCTCCTGAATCAATTCTTCTTTATGATGCATATCTCTTTTAGTTCCAGCATGCAAATCTTTATTTTCAGCAAAAATGGGGCTTTTCCTATTCACAATAGCCCATTGGGGGTTATTTTTAATGGCAGTTAATAAATCCGGAACTGAACTATTTTGATCTGGTAAATCATTGGGCACTGCATACACTGCATTATCATCTTCCTCTCCTTTACTTTTCCTAAATTCAGCAATAATTTGGTCACGTGTATAGACATAATCATGATGACCAAATTTTGCTTCTAATTTATCGTTTAAGGCATACATTTCGTCATCTTCCAAAAAGGACTATTGCCATGCTCCGGATGATTGGTTCCTTTCATCAAACTGTAAAATTCTCCAGCTTGCGTGATGTAATGCGCCTTAATACCGGTATCCGGTAGCGCAATATCACTTTCCACTGGTTCAGTAACTCCTAAACTAACGCGACCAGAAATATTAGCAGTGATTCGGCCAGGTATCTTTTCTTTTCTGGCTGTTTGATTAGCTAAAATCAAACGAATACCGACTGAACGAGACATTTTAGCTAGATATTCGATTTTATCAGTAACATTATTCTCTGCCACTTCAGAACTTTTCAGCTGCGCATCTTGATCAATAATTGTTGATAATTCATCACAAATAACTAAAATTGTACAAAGTCTTTTGTCAGGAAATCTCTTATTGTATTCTTCAATTTTGCTGATGTTGAATTTTTTAAAGAGTTCAATTCGCGCCTGGGTTAATTTCACAACATGATTAAATAGTGCCCTGACATATTCAATATCCCCAGCACCAGCTGGTTGGGCGTACGTGTAAGGATTAGGATGATAATCTGGATTTTCTGGGTTATCTGTGCGCATAAGTTCAAAAGAATTTCCTTTTCCGTCGATATAAATTATTTTTACTTCTTCCGGATTTTTACTATCCATGACTGAATAAATCATATTCATTAAGGTTACAGTTTTACCAGAACCAGTTTTCCCAAATAGAATCATATGCGGAATTTGATTACCTAAACTAAATTCAATGGGTTTACCCATGGCATCAACACCGATTAATCCGGATATTACCTCAGATACCCCTGAAGGCCGTTTTTTAATCATTTCCCGAAAATCAACTGGAATGTTAACACCAGTCACTAAAGAAATTTTAAGAACGCCAGCACTTACCAACACAATAGGAATATCAGGCATTTTTAACATATTAGAAATGCCTTTAGCTAGATTATCGAAATTAGTTGGCAAATGAGGGGAACGGGGCAAGGTATAAGAATAAATGGCGGTATTACCACCAACCATGACATTGTCAAAAGTACCGTTGATTTTAAAGCTATTGAGAACTTGATTTAAATCGGGTTCTAGCTGCATAGCCTTGTGATAGGCTAGCTGTTTCTGCTGTTTAATAGTAGCCCCGTTTTCGGATCTAGAGGTGTCTTAATTACTGATAAATCTAAGTTATGCTCGACCAAATATTTGGAACGATCTATCGTTGGATCACGGTAAAACCTCTTAGCGTCTTTTGCTTGCATCTTCTGTAAAAAAGCCGCTGGTGTGAAATGTTTCAAGTACCGCAACATATTTAAGCAATTGGTGACATAAGTTCCTAAAAAACCTCTCCCATGATTTTTTAATTGATTAGATGGAGCACAAGGATTACTAAAATTATCTGGCCAAGTTCCTAATTCATCAGCCGCATTATAAGGAACACTGCTATCAAACAAAAAGCCACCTTTATCAGCTGAAAAAGTGGCATCTTCGGGAAAACGAATACTGGCAGCTGTTAATCTGGAGCCCAGCCCTTGCAAAACCTGTGCAATTAAATGATCCGTGTCAGTCTCTCGACTTTTACGAACGAAAATTTCCGCATAACGTAATCCATTCATAGTTTTCACGACAACGTGAGATTGTCTAATAGCCAAGGCTGTTTTCTTAATTCTCTGGGTTTGGATCGTTCCTCCAGCTCCATTTTCAAATTTATTGCCCCGATCGTCATATCCCGATAACGCGTCGAAATAACTATCATTGAGATTTTCTTTGAGCTTGGCTGCAAATAAGCGTTTTTGGAAAAAATCAAAAAAAGGAGTTTGATAACCAAACAAATATTTAAACATCAGCCAAGGCGATAAAATTATGAGTTGGACAATGATGTTCGCTGTGCGATTAAAACTAACCCGCCAAACTAAACTCTGCACTGTAATGTAAAAGCAGGGCAGCCAAACGATTAAGATAGCCCGCAGATAAATTGCCAACCAATATAACAGCCAAATGAGAAATACTTTCAGATAGTTTAGTAATGTTTGCCAAATAGCTGTCTGCTGTACTTTGTTAGAACCAGAAAAAAGTAAATATTTAGCTTGTTCATACCACGGCGCGGTAATGACACAGTAAAGAATTAAAGTAACTGCGCCAGCTATTAGGCCGGCTTTAATTAAAAATGACCATAATTTATCTAAGTCAGTATATTCATATACTCTTCTACATAATCGCGTTATTCCGTAGTAAGACATGAAAGCAAATGATAAAGGCAATATCCACTGAAAAACTAAGTTAAAATTAATCATTTCCCCGACCTCTAAATCGTTGCAAATAATCAGTGATGGGCATAACCTTAATTTTTTCTTGATTAAAGGTTACTATCTCGGCTTGGGCTTTTAATGGGGAAGCGTCAATGCTATTTTTCGATAGTATTTTTTTGATTTGTTGCAAGCCCTTAGAATTACAATAAACTGCAATATAATCATCTCCTTGTTTCGTTAATTGGAGTCCTTGCTTCGAAGCATTAAATGCTTGTTTTAAGCCTGCAAAATTGCTAATATCAAAATCTTTCAGCTCCAATCCCATTAAATCAATGTCTTTAACTGGTTCCTGCAAATTAGATTCCAAATCATTGGTCTTATTAACTTTGTCTTCCGCCTTATTGCTTGAATCATCAGAATTCAAACCCTCAGAATCAAGATTTACCGTTGTTAATTTCTTTGAAGTTTTTGCTTCATTGGTCTTCTCATCGGTAGTTAGAGGTGGCACAGCTTGCTGTTGCTCTTTTTCTTTTCTTCATCTAGCTGTTTTTGTTCTTCGAATTTTTTCAGGTTTTTGCGATGAACATGGAAATATATGGCTATTGTTGCCGCCCAAACTAAGAAAAAGATGGCAAAGGCAAAATACACAATTCCCTTGGACAAATGATTCACTAACAATAAGGCCGCGCTATCTAAAATCTGAATAATATTTCCGATAAATAAAATATTTTTTGCAGTAGAGCGGTAAATCATCATCAAAATTTCTATAATTACCACCAGCAAACAGATGATCGCAAAAACAACCCATTTATAAGGATTATTCTGAAATTTGATATCAGCATAATAGTAAGTACACAGACCTGCGACTAAAAAAAAGCTGATTAAAACAATTATTACGTCTTCAACCATTAACTATCTCCTATTATGTTTTTAATTTTGGAAAGATCTGTACCTGAATAAATTTTTGTAACTTGCCATTGGCCACCACCTTTATTTTTGATAATCGCAAATGTTGGAGTTAATAACCTTTGATTAGGCGCTAAATCTAATATTTTTTGGGATAATTTAGTCTTTTGCTGATGTGAACATTTATTTAAATTAAGCACCAAAAAAGGGGGAATGTTCTTTTCTCCCTTCGCTTTTTGTATTTTTTGAACTACAGGTTTTTCGATTTTTTTACAATATTTACAATCATTTTTATATAAGACTAAAATTAGTGCTTTTTGGTCGCCACTAGGTTTATTTAGTACCTGAAAGACTTTAGTAGGTGCTGTCGCGATACTGCTATAAGTGCTGCTAGTGCGCTGTTTATTACCCGGAAATAATAATGATAATAAAGCAGTAACAGCAAGCCCATTCCAAAATATAAAAGATAAAGCCTACTACTCTTCAAATTTGCCACTTCCTTATTGCAGCTTGACAACCTGATCTATAAGCTGGTCAGAATTGATTCGTAATAAATAAAGACTATTACTTAGACCTGGATTCGCACCCTTTCGCCAAGATTCCTGCACTACCTTTACTAAAGCAATTTCCTTACCAGGTGGCATTTGACTATTACTGTAAATAGTCAGATCATTTAAACGCGAATGTAAGCCTAAATTTTTAATGATATTATTGCCGGTAACATCTTTACCATCATCGAAAATATTTTGTCTTGAGCCAACTGTGGAGTGATAATTTTATTTAGTTTATGAGATCGTTGCTGGTAGTCATGAGAATTAGACCAACTCAAATAGATAGTGAAAAACTTTTGAGAACGTTGTTTCAGCAACTTATCCTCATTAAGATCTCCATAATAATCTTTGACCTTTTGATCTTTGTTTAAATAAGCTTTTTGTGCCGCTAGATTTTTATATTTTTGATAGTTTTGGTGATACTTATTTTTTTCTTGCTGCAACTTGGAATCGGATTCTTTCTCTAGGCACCTTACACGACTAACATCTTGGACTCCCTGCTGAATATTATGTTGAATAGTGAAAAATCCTAAAAAAATAACTGCCACACAACCCATTATTGCCAAATCACGACAAATTATTTCCCATATTTTTGCTTCATTACTCATGACTAATAGCACCTTCTCTAAAGTCAAAAGTGACAATTTTATCAGTTGTGGGATCATAAGATATTTTATAAATACCGGATGATTTCTTTACCTGATCTGTTCCTTAGTAACAACCCCGGTAGAGGTACCATTAATAGTTGGCGAACTGTAAGCAGCAAATATTAATACTGGTACCCTCTGAGTAGATTCATTCAGGTGACCATAAGCAATCTCTAGTTTATCTAAATGATCAAATGGCGTTCGTTCTGTCCCATCTGGTTGCACGGTAGGTTTAACTTTGCTTTTTAATTCCGCGGCAAATTTAGTACCTACAAGCGGGGTTAATTTAGCGGCTAATTGATCATAATCTTTTTTATTTTTGGTCTGTGAAAAGTTAGCGTAAAAGCCTTGTTCAAACGGTCATTTAAATTTTTCTTGCGCTCCACAATATCATAATTTCTTTTGGATATTTGCTCATAAAAATATTGTTTAGATAATTGTTGATCTTTCTGTCGATAATATCTTATTTGTTTCTTATTCAGCTTAATAGTTTGCGCTGTTCTGGCTTGCACTTTTTTTAAATTATTATTCTGAGCCGCGTTTACACCTGCTATTAAACTCATCACTATAACCGTTGTTAGAGTTAGGAAAACGACATCATTAATTATAGTTTTCATACTTTTAGCCTCACTTTTGCGGCCGTGCGAAGGTTAATGTGTAATTACCGCTTAATAAGCTAAGAAATGATTCTTTAAATGTTGCCTCATTAACTCCTCCGCTGCCGCCTTTACCGCCCATTTGAATAACTTTAGTAGTATTTTCCGACGGTGATTGCGATTTCCAATTCTCTTCTAAAATTGCTGTATGTCCATTATTACCTGAACCCCACCAGTATTAACAATTACAACATCACCAGCTTTAGCTTCACTAGCTGGTATTTCCGTTAACCAATGATGAGCGCCTTTAGCGTCTGCTTCCATAGATCCGGTAAACCAACCCATATTTTCGGGCACCTTATAACCAGCTTTTTTTAAGACCAGCCAAACGAACCCAGAACAATCAGTGATGCCATCACGATCTGGATTTTCTACTGATCCAATGTAAGAAACTCCGTGAGATTGTCCATAATGGAAATAACCTAACAGACTTTTAGCTATCTGCAAAACATCACTAGAATCAGTGGACTCAGAACAGTTTTCATTATCTGGATTTTTTGCTTTCGCGCCGGCATTAGCCGCTCCCGCTGCTCCTAACAAAGCGCTATTCGCGGGAATATTGGCACCACCAAATGCAACATACGCTGCTTGAGCATCTTGAGTAATTTGGCCAATCTTACTTTGACCATCTGATAAGCTGACCCCTTCATAGTAAAGTGACCAATCTTTAGCAGCTTGCACTGGATCAATATCATTCCCAACAACGATTTTGGCATTTTTCCAGCCGCCGTTAAGTTCAAAAGCGATCAGTTTTAACTCGTTCTCGGCTGTTAAAGTGCCTTTATCACCCGCCTTAATGGAACCTTCAGCCGTAATCCTAGAGCCGTTTACAGTATTGGTAAAGCCAGACCACTGAAACCAGCCAGCTACGCCACCACCAGGGTTAAGAGCTTGCGGATCAAAATTACTTTCTCTTTTGGCAACAGCTAATGCTCCCGCTGCTCCAGCTCCAGAAAAACCTATGGTTTGTGTCAAATAATTAAATATTTGTTGAGCATTGTTGTTAGCGATAGTCCCTTTTGTTAGCCAATCGCCTTGCACTCCGGAAAGCTTGGCTCCAGAAGGTGCTTGCTGAGAATTTGCAGAATCGCAATCATCTTTAGCCACATAGCCTTCAAAGCTAGCATAGGTTGTATTAGGACTAATTACTGGCAAAATCAAGGCAAACAAAAAGAGACTCGACATAATTCTAGACGGTCTCCTACCTATTTTTTTATATTTCATTTTCACACTTTCCTTTATAGCAACAAATGCGTTCTTATGAGGGCACTTTGCTGGTCAGACTTGCGGTACCAAAAGAACACTCCCTGCTGCTCTAAATTTAACGCTTGGACCACATTTTGGGGTATTTCTTTGTTCCAGGAGCGATTAATGAAATTGATATTAAAATATTTGTGGTTTTCATCATCATCCTTATCCGAAACACCACCAATAACGATCATATCCTGATTGTTCATGGTACCTGTAAAAGATTCATAACTATTAGGGTTAATTGAACTATTTTTATCTTCAAAAGTGGTTATTAAACCAATATTCTTGCGTCTGATAATCTTTTTATAAGGAATTATACTTTCTAAAGGAACTTCTAGTTGATCTAGACCATGAATTACGATTGTGTCATTTTGACGGGCACGATTGACTACATAAGCTAAAGT
Source organism: Bombilactobacillus mellis (assembly GCA_013346905.1). Classification (GTDB taxonomy): domain Bacteria; phylum Bacillota; class Bacilli; order Lactobacillales; family Lactobacillaceae; genus Bombilactobacillus; species Bombilactobacillus mellis_A. Next base: position 1,944 of record JAAEDX010000006.1, on the reverse strand, counting down.
ATTTAAAAAGGCGACTCCAGCAATTTTAGGAGTGTGTCTATAAACCTGAATGTCATAATAAATATTACGAACGCTTTTATCATACTGATTCGGTAAATTAGTATGCCCTGAAAATAGATTGGGATATTGATGAATAGCAGTTTTCACAGCTTCGTGCATTAAGGTGGCCTCCCTTTTACTCTCAGGATCACTAGCTCGAGCAACATTATCACGTAGCTTAATTAAAAGTCTGAAGTAGTGGGATAGTTATCGTGATTATCAGTAGCCAAAATCATTTGTGCTTTTTTGGGCTCATTATTAGGATCTGTCGTATACAGCCCTTGTCCTCCGGCCGTAAAAATGAACCAATCTTCCAGCATTGCTTCTAGTTTGGCTCTAATATAGGTATCATCAATATTACTATTACTATTTTCCATCACCAGTATTAACATTTCGGTTACTTTATCAAAATTATCGTTTGCATCGTCAACCACTCCCAACTAAAGTCGGGAGCTTGTGAGAATTGCCCTCAGGGGCAACGACCACAATTTGCTTAGATACAGCGATTGCCTACTTATAGGTCTTACGTGCTATTTACCAAAGCCTTTATGGTCCGCAGGTTGCCAGACGGACCTACTACTTAGATACTCGCTAAGCCTTTGGCCAAAATGTTCTGCGCTGCATTCTCATCACGAAGGTGATGTTTACCACATTGCGGACACGTCCATTCACGATCTCTCAGGGTCAGCTTCTCTGTCTTGCCAGTGCCCATTATAAAACCACAATGACTACAGGTTTGGGTAGTGTTGCGGGGATTAATGGTAATAAATTGACGCCCATAAAGCTTAGCCTTATAGGCTAACATACCTAAAAAAGTCCGCCAACCCACATCGGCAATGCTCAGAGCTAACGCGTGATTTCGTAGCAGATTCTTACTCCGTAACTCTTCGGCCACAACCAAATCGTGGTTCTTGATTAGTGTTGTGGAGACCAGATGGAGGAAGTTTTGACGTTGATTAGCCACCTGGCGGTGGATGTTAGCTACCACTACTCGTTGTTTCTGATAGTTGGCTGCCTGACGTAAGGGCGCTGTTCCTTCTGAGCTCGCAGTGCCCGCCGAGAAAGCTTACGCTGGGCCTGAGCCAATTTACCTTGGAGACGACGATAATAGCGCGGATTAGCGACCACGTGGCCATTGGAATCAGTCAAAAAGTTATCAGTATTGAGATCAATCCCAAGGGGTGATTTTTCAACGGAGGTCAGCTCCACAAAAGGTTGTTCCGAGGCTAATTGCAGCGAAACATAGTAGCGACCAGTGGCATCCATTGCAATAGTAGTCGTACCGATACGAATAGTACTACGATGGGAAAAGATCTTTTGCGGCAGACCTTTAAAACGAATCTTACCTAATTTAGGTAAGTGTAAATGCTTTTTATCTAACAAACGCACACTACCGTTAACCATAGTCGGTGTACCTTTATTGGCTGCATAGTGATTAGAGGTCTGATACTTTTGTTCAGTTCGTTTCTTGTGAAAAACCGGTACGCCAGCACGATGAACTTTACGGAAAAGATTCCAAGCGGCACGGTAATTCTTAATGGCATTAGCTTTCATATCACTATCAAGGCCATAATTATTCAACCACCGTGAATATTGGAAATACCAGTTGCGGGCTTTTTTAAGCGCTCTTCCAGAGTCGCAATACGTTTCTGAACCATAGAAATAGGTATTTGCACTTGTTTTAACAGGTAAAGTTCCCGATTCATCCCGTTCATTTCATTATAGATAAAACGACTAGCGTCGCTGTTGCGTTTGATTAGTCGTTTTGCTCCGCAGAAGGAAAGACCCGCAGTTTAACCCCATAATGATAAGGCAGTTGGGCCATCGTTTTACTCATGTAGCTTGCACCTCCTTACTGTGAATTAAATAATAATAGTACAAGAGTTATAAGATAGTTTTAATCTT
>JAAEDX010000005.1:0-44810 GCA_013346905.1 Bombilactobacillus mellis | reverse complement strand
TCATACAACTTATCGCTGAATTTCCATCTGGGTAATTTATTCGACTCCACGTAAATCGGAGGATCAGGTTGCGCTTTAATGTCATGAATTAATAGATTGGCATAAATGGGTGCTCCTCCAAAGGTTCCTACAGCTTTTGCGTATTTAACTCTAATTTGAGCTTTCTCCATCTCGCTGGGACTGTTAAATACTAGTTCCGTACCATCACAATCAGTTCCCCAATAAGGGCGATTGTTGCCGGTCATACGATTGGTAGTGACAGAGGCGCCATTAGTTTGAATATCTGCTTGTGATGTTTCTACATCCTTATCAATAATTAACTTATTAACAAATTTTATTCTAGGATCATTAGGATCGATAGCTGTAGAGCTCGCACATACTCTTGTAGCAGTACAGCAGAAGAAAATAGCTCCAACAAGACCTAGTAACAGAAATATCCAGCTACGTTTTAGATTTCCAAATATATTTATCATCTTGAAATCCCCTTATCTATTTTGCATTAACCTAAATTGAAATGTTTTATCACCTACCCGAAAAGCAGATAGATCTCTTCTAAAAAAGATTTTATCTGCTTTAATTGTCATAAATGATTTTTGCTTTTGGTTATCACCCCCTAAAAATTAGTAATAAAAAAAGCACTTTGACAAAAAGCGCTTTTCGTTATTTTTGATTTGTGTTTTGCAATCTTTGATCATAATCATACTGTCCAATAATTACCCATCGCCTAGTACCGTTATAATTACAGGTAAATAAAGTTACTTGTTTTTTGTTTTTATCACTATATAAGACTGATTTTTTTGTAGGTGTAATAGTTCCCCGAATAACTGGTTGATAAGGTCTTACTAGCTTCTTATCTGTAACATGATAATAGTAATTTTTTTTCTTATCTGTAAGAACGATCATAGAATTTTTAGCAACTCTAATATTGGGAACACGACTGAACAAGACATTTAAGGATGTGTTCATATTATGACCTGCCAGTACATAATTCCCAGCTCCGCCGATTTGTACTTCATTAGGGTAATATGCAGCCGCACCCAATGCTAAAGTATACATATTAACACCATTCAAAATAGGCAAATATAAGCCGATTTGAGGGACACTCACATAACCAGCGTAATTGTCACCGTATCCACTTTTTAAAGCTGTCTTACGGTAATTCTGTAGCTCATAAGGGGTAATCATATGCACGTTATCAATATCAGATTGATAAACTTTAGGCTTCCATTTTAATTTTTTTGCTTGAATTGTTGATTTCACACTGTCATGAGCATAAGAATTTATAATATTTTGATTATCTATATTAAAAGCAGTTACTAATATGAATAAAACACTCACTACAATAGAAGCAATCAAAAAACCGATTTTAATCAACCTTTGCTTCTTCGGGGCTAAATTTCGCCAATATTGATATAAGTTATGCATTGGCATTATTCCTCCTGCAAGTTTTCTTTCCAGTCAGCTGCTTTCTCTTCCACAAAAGCATCTAGATGATCACGATCAGCATATTTTGCTAAATCATGGACGTGTCTCACCTTATTCACCCTTCTTACCCAGTAATCACGATGAACTTGGTCGTAAGGTGATGTGTTTTGAAGCATCTCTATCATTGTGTCTCTGACACCTTGCAATGTAGCCTCTTCATCAAAAATAAATTGAATTTTGCTTAATAAAAAGCCAATATCACATTCATATAAAACATAATCCGCTATGCGATCGTCAATCTCATCAGCACTAGAATTCTCGACATCCTGATTTACCTTTTGAAATTCTTTCACGGCTGCCGGCAGATAGGATTCTAATAATTTCCCTGGTATATCTTCAGGATAAATCTTAACTTTAGTTAAATGATTTTCCGATATAAAAACCTCAAAAGCTTGCTCAATTTTGGGGATTAATATTCCCCTCATTCTTTGTGTAATCATTGCTTCATTAAACATTTGTTTATTTCATCCTTCTTTTTCACTTTGTATATAAGGCTTTACGACTAAACCGGTCTTGCCCAGGATCATAGAACCAAAGATAGCTCCAGCGATCATCTACACACTCAAGTTCTTTTAGTTTATCGAAATTGTTGTCATACATAATATATTTCCAATGGAGCCCGTCATTTGACTTCCATATTTGCACATACCAAATGATGTCCTGCCGAAAGGTTCGTTGCAAAGCCCAGGTCTCAAATCTATTTAGTGGGTTCTTATTTAGCCAGCCATCAAAATCAATGAGCAATCCTTTATGATTCTCAATACCTGTGACGCGCGAACTAATTAGATGAGTACGATCGACAAAACCATCAGATATTTCTCCAGGAATTCTGCTTTGTGGATTTGGTGGCTGTGCTTTATCGCAAACGATGTAACTGCTTTGTTGTAATCTAATATTATTAGTAGTGCTGGTCGGAATTTTGGGAAAATATCCGTAATAAGAATCACCATTTTTTTCTTCCCAAAGTTCTTTGAATTTATCCTTATTGCCAAACCCACCATCGATTAAGTCTAAAATATTACGGCTGTACCAAAAACCTGTCCCCTTGGGAATATATATCGTTGCTGTATGCCAAGCATCTGTATGCTGCCATCCCACACTCCGAATGGGCAATTCTTTCACTAATCTTTGTAAATTATCTAAATTATTCAAGGGACAGGAAGTGACTTCGTAGACTTCAGTAGCACCATCATGTTTGATGTGTTTGAGGGTTCGGCTGATTTTGTGCCAAGCTTTATCAAAGCTGACTTTACCTTTACTGTGACTATGCGACATATCAAATGACTCCTTTATTTTTACCCCGTGCTAGGAATTTTCCAGCATGCTTTCTGGTATTCGAAATCATTTCCGCTTTTTGGGCATTAATCAAGTCTTGCGCCTGTTCCATGGCCTCCTGAATCAATTCTTCTTTATGATGCATATCTCTTTTAGTTCCAGCATGCAAATCTTTATTTTCAGCAAAAATGGGGCTTTTCCTATTCACAATAGCCCATTGGGGGTTATTTTTAATGGCAGTTAATAAATCCGGAACTGAACTATTTTGATCTGGTAAATCATTGGGCACTGCATACACTGCATTATCATCTTCCTCTCCTTTACTTTTCCTAAATTCAGCAATAATTTGGTCACGTGTATAGACATAATCATGATGACCAAATTTTGCTTCTAATTTATCGTTTAAGGCATACATTTCGTCATCTTCCAAAAAAGGACTATTGCCATGCTCCGGATGATTGGTTCCTTTCATCAAACTGTAAAATTCTCCAGCTTGCGTGATGTAATGCGCCTTAATACCGGTATCCGGTAGCGCAATATCACTTTCCACTGGTTCAGTAACTCCTAAACTAACGCGACCAGAAATATTAGCAGTGATTCGGCCAGGTATCTTTTCTTTTCTGGCTGTTTGATTAGCTAAAATCAAACGAATACCGACTGAACGAGACATTTTAGCTAGATATTCGATTTTATCAGTAACATTATTCTCTGCCACTTCAGAACTTTTCAGCTGCGCATCTTGATCAATAATTGTTGATAATTCATCACAAATAACTAAAATTGTACAAAGTCTTTTGTCAGGAAATCTCTTATTGTATTCTTCAATTTTGCTGATGTTGAATTTTTTAAAGAGTTCAATTCGCGCCTGGGTTAATTTCACAACATGATTAAATAGTGCCCTGACATATTCAATATCCCCAGCACCAGCTGGTTGGGCGTACGTGTAAGGATTAGGATGATAATCTGGATTTTCTGGGTTATCTGTGCGCATAAGTTCAAAAGAATTTCCTTTTCCGTCGATATAAATTATTTTTACTTCTTCCGGATTTTTACTATCCATGACTGAATAAATCATATTCATTAAGGTTACAGTTTTACCAGAACCAGTTTTCCCAAATAGAATCATATGCGGAATTTGATTACCTAAACTAAATTCAATGGGTTTACCCATGGCATCAACACCGATTAATCCGGATATTACCTCAGATACCCCTGAAGGCCGTTTTTTAATCATTTCCCGAAAATCAACTGGAATGTTAACACCAGTCACTAAAGAAATTTTAAGAACGCCAGCACTTACCAACACAATAGGAATATCAGGCATTTTTAACATATTAGAAATGCCTTTAGCTAGATTATCGAAATTAGTTGGCAAATGAGGGGAACGGGGCAAGGTATAAGAATAAATGGCGGTATTACCACCAACCATGACATTGTCAAAAGTACCGTTGATTTTAAAGCTATTGAGAACTTGATTTAAATCGGGTTCTAGCTGCATAGCCTTGTGATAGGCTAGCTGTTTCTGCTGTTTAATAGTAGCCCCCGTTTTCGGATCTAGAGGTGTCTTAATTACTGATAAATCTAAGTTATGCTCGACCAAATATTTGGAACGATCTATCGTTGGATCACGGTAAAACCTCTTAGCGTCTTTTGCTTGCATCTTCTGTAAAAAAGCCGCTGGTGTGAAATGTTTCAAGTACCGCAACATATTTAAGCAATTGGTGACATAAGTTCCTAAAAAACCTCTCCCATGATTTTTTAATTGATTAGATGGAGCACAAGGATTACTAAAATTATCTGGCCAAGTTCCTAATTCATCAGCCGCATTATAAGGAACACTGCTATCAAACAAAAAGCCACCTTTATCAGCTGAAAAAGTGGCATCTTCGGGAAAACGAATACTGGCAGCTGTTAATCTGGAGCCCAGCCCTTGCAAAACCTGTGCAATTAAATGATCCGTGTCAGTCTCTCGACTTTTACGAACGAAAATTTCCGCATAACGTAATCCATTCATAGTTTTCACGACAACGTGAGATTGTCTAATAGCCAAGGCTGTTTTCTTAATTCTCTGGGTTTGGATCGTTCCTCCAGCTCCATTTTCAAATTTATTGCCCCGATCGTCATATCCCGATAACGCGTCGAAATAACTATCATTGAGATTTTCTTTGAGCTTGGCTGCAAATAAGCGTTTTTGGAAAAAATCAAAAAAAGGAGTTTGATAACCAAACAAATATTTAAACATCAGCCAAGGCGATAAAATTATGAGTTGGACAATGATGTTCGCTGTGCGATTAAAACTAACCCGCCAAACTAAACTCTGCACTGTAATGTAAAAGCAGGGCAGCCAAACGATTAAGATAGCCCGCAGATAAATTGCCAACCAATATAACAGCCAAATGAGAAATACTTTCAGATAGTTTAGTAATGTTTGCCAAATAGCTGTCTGCTGTACTTTGTTAGAACCAGAAAAAAGTAAATATTTAGCTTGTTCATACCACGGCGCGGTAATGACACAGTAAAGAATTAAAGTAACTGCGCCAGCTATTAGGCCGGCTTTAATTAAAAATGACCATAATTTATCTAAGTCAGTATATTCATATACTCTTCTACATAATCGCGTTATTCCGTAGTAAGACATGAAAGCAAATGATAAAGGCAATATCCACTGAAAAACTAAGTTAAAATTAATCATTTCCCCGACCTCTAAATCGTTGCAAATAATCAGTGATGGGCATAACCTTAATTTTTTCTTGATTAAAGGTTACTATCTCGGCTTGGGCTTTTAATGGGGAAGCGTCAATGCTATTTTTCGATAGTATTTTTTTGATTTGTTGCAAGCCCTTAGAATTACAATAAACTGCAATATAATCATCTCCTTGTTTCGTTAATTGGAGTCCTTGCTTCGAAGCATTAAATGCTTGTTTTAAGCCTGCAAAATTGCTAATATCAAAATCTTTCAGCTCCAATCCCATTAAATCAATGTCTTTAACTGGTTCCTGCAAATTAGATTCCAAATCATTGGTCTTATTAACTTTGTCTTCCGCCTTATTGCTTGAATCATCAGAATTCAAACCCTCAGAATCAAGATTTACCGTTGTTAATTTCTTTGAAGTTTTTGCTTCATTGGTCTTCTCATCGGTAGTTAGAGGTGGCACAGCTTGCTGTTGCTCTTTTTTCTTTTCTTCATCTAGCTGTTTTTGTTCTTCGAATTTTTTCAGGTTTTTGCGATGAACATGGAAATATATGGCTATTGTTGCCGCCCAAACTAAGAAAAAGATGGCAAAGGCAAAATACACAATTCCCTTGGACAAATGATTCACTAACAATAAGGCCGCGCTATCTAAAATCTGAATAATATTTCCGATAAATAAAATATTTTTTGCAGTAGAGCGGTAAATCATCATCAAAATTTCTATAATTACCACCAGCAAACAGATGATCGCAAAAACAACCCATTTATAAGGATTATTCTGAAATTTGATATCAGCATAATAGTAAGTACACAGACCTGCGACTAAAAAAAAGCTGATTAAAACAATTATTACGTCTTCAACCATTAACTATCTCCTATTATGTTTTTAATTTTGGAAAGATCTGTACCTGAATAAATTTTTGTAACTTGCCATTGGCCACCACCTTTATTTTTGATAATCGCAAATGTTGGAGTTAATAACCTTTGATTAGGCGCTAAATCTAATATTTTTTGGGATAATTTAGTCTTTTGCTGATGTGAACATTTATTTAAATTAAGCACCAAAAAAGGGGGAATGTTCTTTTCTCCCTTCGCTTTTTGTATTTTTTGAACTACAGGTTTTTCGATTTTTTTACAATATTTACAATCATTTTTATATAAGACTAAAATTAGTGCTTTTTGGTCGCCACTAGGTTTATTTAGTACCTGAAAGACTTTAGTAGGTGCTGTCGCGATACTGCTATAAGTGCTGCTAGTGCGCTGTTTATTACCCGGAAATAATAATGATAATAAAAGCAGTAACAGCAAGCCCATTCCAAAATATAAAAGATAAAGCCTACTACTCTTCAAATTTGCCACTTCCTTATTGCAGCTTGACAACCTGATCTATAAGCTGGTCAGAATTGATTCGTAATAAATAAAGACTATTACTTAGACCTGGATTCGCACCCTTTCGCCAAGATTCCTGCACTACCTTTACTAAAGCAATTTCCTTACCAGGTGGCATTTGACTATTACTGTAAATAGTCAGATCATTTAAACGCGAATGTAAGCCTAAATTTTTAATGATATTATTGCCGGTAACATCTTTACCATCATCGAAAATATTTTTGTCTTGAGCCAACTGTGGAGTGATAATTTTATTTAGTTTATGAGATCGTTGCTGGTAGTCATGAGAATTAGACCAACTCAAATAGATAGTGAAAAACTTTTGAGAACGTTGTTTCAGCAACTTATCCTCATTAAGATCTCCATAATAATCTTTGACCTTTTGATCTTTGTTTAAATAAGCTTTTTGTGCCGCTAGATTTTTATATTTTTGATAGTTTTGGTGATACTTATTTTTTTCTTGCTGCAACTTGGAATCGGATTCTTTCTCTAGGCACCTTACACGACTAACATCTTGGACTCCCTGCTGAATATTATGTTGAATAGTGAAAAATCCTAAAAAAATAACTGCCACACAACCCATTATTGCCAAATCACGACAAATTATTTCCCATATTTTTGCTTCATTACTCATGACTAATAGCACCTTCTCTAAAGTCAAAAGTGACAATTTTATCAGTTGTGGGATCATAAGATATTTTATAAATACCGGATGATTTCTTTACCTGATCTGTTCCCTTAGTAACAACCCCGGTAGAGGTACCATTAATAGTTGGCGAACTGTAAGCAGCAAATATTAATACTGGTACCCTCTGAGTAGATTCATTCAGGTGACCATAAGCAATCTCTAGTTTATCTAAATGATCAAATGGCGTTCGTTCTGTCCCATCTGGTTGCACGGTAGGTTTAACTTTGCTTTTTAATTCCGCGGCAAATTTAGTACCTACAAGCGGGGTTAATTTAGCGGCTAATTGATCATAATCTTTTTTATTTTTGGTCTGTGAAAAAGTTAGCGTAAAAGCCTTGTTCAAACGGTCATTTAAATTTTTCTTGCGCTCCACAATATCATAATTTCTTTTGGATATTTGCTCATAAAAATATTGTTTAGATAATTGTTGATCTTTCTGTCGATAATATCTTATTTGTTTCTTATTCAGCTTAATAGTTTGCGCTGTTCTGGCTTGCACTTTTTTTAAATTATTATTCTGAGCCGCGTTTACACCTGCTATTAAACTCATCACTATAACCGTTGTTAGAGTTAGGAAAACGACATCATTAATTATAGTTTTCATACTTTTAGCCTCACTTTTGCGGCCGTGCGAAGGTTAATGTGTAATTACCGCTTAATAAGCTAAGAAATGATTCTTTAAATGTTGCCTCATTAACTCCTCCGCTGCCGCCTTTACCGCCCATTTGAATAACTTTAGTAGTATTTTCCGACGGTGATTGCGATTTCCAATTCTCTTCTAAAATTGCTGTATGTCCATTATTACCTGAACCCCCACCAGTATTAACAATTACAACATCACCAGCTTTAGCTTCACTAGCTGGTATTTCCGTTAACCAATGATGAGCGCCTTTAGCGTCTGCTTCCATAGATCCGGTAAACCAACCCATATTTTCGGGCACCTTATAACCAGCTTTTTTTAAGACCAGCCAAACGAACCCAGAACAATCAGTGATGCCATCACGATCTGGATTTTCTACTGATCCAATGTAAGAAACTCCGTGAGATTGTCCATAATGGAAATAACCTAACAGACTTTTAGCTATCTGCAAAACATCACTAGAATCAGTGGACTCAGAACAGTTTTCATTATCTGGATTTTTTGCTTTCGCGCCGGCATTAGCCGCTCCCGCTGCTCCTAACAAAGCGCTATTCGCGGGAATATTGGCACCACCAAATGCAACATACGCTGCTTGAGCATCTTGAGTAATTTGGCCAATCTTACTTTGACCATCTGATAAGCTGACCCCTTCATAGTAAAGTGACCAATCTTTAGCAGCTTGCACTGGATCAATATCATTCCCAACAACGATTTTGGCATTTTTCCAGCCGCCGTTAAGTTCAAAAGCGATCAGTTTTAACTCGTTCTCGGCTGTTAAAGTGCCTTTATCACCCGCCTTAATGGAACCTTCAGCCGTAATCCTAGAGCCGTTTACAGTATTGGTAAAGCCAGACCACTGAAACCAGCCAGCTACGCCACCACCAGGGTTAAGAGCTTGCGGATCAAAATTACTTTCTCTTTTGGCAACAGCTAATGCTCCCGCTGCTCCAGCTCCAGAAAAACCTATGGTTTGTGTCAAATAATTAAATATTTGTTGAGCATTGTTGTTAGCGATAGTCCCTTTTGTTAGCCAATCGCCTTGCACTCCGGAAAGCTTGGCTCCAGAAGGTGCTTGCTGAGAATTTGCAGAATCGCAATCATCTTTAGCCACATAGCCTTCAAAGCTAGCATAGGTTGTATTAGGACTAATTACTGGCAAAATCAAGGCAAACAAAAAGAGACTCGACATAATTCTAGACGGTCTCCTACCTATTTTTTTATATTTCATTTTCACACTTTCCTTTATAGCAACAAATGCGTTCTTATGAGGGCACTTTGCTGGTCAGACTTGCGGTACCAAAAGAACACTCCCTGCTGCTCTAAATTTAACGCTTGGACCACATTTTGGGGTATTTCTTTGTTCCAGGAGCGATTAATGAAATTGATATTAAAATATTTGTGGTTTTCATCATCATCCTTATCCGAAACACCACCAATAACGATCATATCCTGATTGTTCATGGTACCTGTAAAAGATTCATAACTATTAGGGTTAATTGAACTATTTTTATCTTCAAAAGTGGTTATTAAACCAATATTCTTGCGTCTGATAATCTTTTTATAAGGAATTATACTTTCTAAAGGAACTTCTAGTTGATCTAGACCATGAATTACGATTGTGTCATTTTGACGGGCACGATTGACTACATAAGCTAAAGTATTTAAAAAGGCGACTCCAGCAATTTTAGGAGTGTGTCTATAAACCTGAATGTCATAATAAATATTACGAACGCTTTTATCATACTGATTCGGTAAATTAGTATGCCCTGAAAATAGATTGGGATATTGATGAATAGCAGTTTTCACAGCTTCGTGCATTAAGGTGGCCTCCCTTTTACTCTCAGGATCACTAGCTCGAGCAACATTATCACGTAGCTTAATTAAAAAGTCTGAAGTAGTGGGATAGTTATCGTGATTATCAGTAGCCAAAATCATTTGTGCTTTTTTGGGCTCATTATTAGGATCTGTCGTATACAGCCCTTGTCCTCCGGCCGTAAAAATGAACCAATCTTCCAGCATTGCTTCTAGTTTGGCTCTAATATAGGTATCATCAATATTACTATTACTATTTTCCATCACCAGTATTAACATTTCGGTTACTTTATCAAAATTATCGTTTGCATCGTCAACCACTCCCAACTAAAGTCGGGAGCTTGTGAGAATTGCCCCTCAGGGGCAACGACCACAATTTGCTTAGATACAGCGATTGCCTACTTATAGGTCTTACGTGCTATTTACCAAAGCCTTTATGGTCCGCAGGTTGCCAGACGGACCTACTACTTAGATACTCGCTAAGCCTTTGGCCAAAATGTTCTGCGCTGCATTCTCATCACGAAGGTGATGTTTACCACATTGCGGACACGTCCATTCACGATCTCTCAGGGTCAGCTTCTCTGTCTTGCCAGTGCCCATTATAAAACCACAATGACTACAGGTTTGGGTAGTGTTGCGGGGATTAATGGTAATAAATTGACGCCCATAAAGCTTAGCCTTATAGGCTAACATACCTAAAAAAGTCCGCCAACCCACATCGGCAATGCTCAGAGCTAACGCGTGATTTCGTAGCAGATTCTTACTCCGTAACTCTTCGGCCACAACCAAATCGTGGTTCTTGATTAGTGTTGTGGAGACCAGATGGAGGAAGTTTTGACGTTGATTAGCCACCTGGCGGTGGATGTTAGCTACCACTACTCGTTGTTTCTGATAGTTGGCTGCCTGACGTAAGGGGCGCTGTTCCTTCTGAGCTCGCAGTGCCCGCCGAGAAAGCTTACGCTGGGCCTGAGCCAATTTACCTTGGAGACGACGATAATAGCGCGGATTAGCGACCACGTGGCCATTGGAATCAGTCAAAAAGTTATCAGTATTGAGATCAATCCCAAGGGGTGATTTTTCAACGGAGGTCAGCTCCACAAAAGGTTGTTCCGAGGCTAATTGCAGCGAAACATAGTAGCGACCAGTGGCATCCATTGCAATAGTAGTCGTACCGATACGAATAGTACTACGATGGGAAAAGATCTTTTGCGGCAGACCTTTAAAACGAATCTTACCTAATTTAGGTAAGTGTAAATGCTTTTTATCTAACAAACGCACACTACCGTTAACCATAGTCGGTGTACCTTTATTGGCTGCATAGTGATTAGAGGTCTGATACTTTTGTTCAGTTCGTTTCTTGTGAAAAACCGGTACGCCAGCACGATGAACTTTACGGAAAAGATTCCAAGCGGCACGGTAATTCTTAATGGCATTAGCTTTCATATCACTATCAAGGCCATAATTATTCAACCACCCGTGAATATTGGAAATACCAGTTGCGGGCTTTTTTAAGCGCTCTTCCAGAGTCGCAATACGTTTCTGAACCATAGAAATAGGTATTTGCACTTGTTTTAACAGGTAAAGTTCCCGATTCATCCCGTTCATTTCATTATAGATAAAACGACTAGCGTCGCTGTTGCGTTTGATTAGTCGTTTTTGCTCCGCAGAAGGAAAGACCCGCAGTTTAACCCCATAATGATAAGGCAGTTGGGCCATCGTTTTACTCATGTAGCTTGCACCTCCTTACTGTGAATTAAATTAATAATAGTACAAGAGTTATAAGATAGTTTTAATCTTTTAGTAACTTAAAGGAACAACTGATGAATAAGAAAAAACAACATTTAGCTGATACCATTTATGAACGTCACTATGTTTATAATTTCCATTTTCATTTAATCTGGGTGACTAAATACCGTAATCAGGTATTTATCACACCGCAGTTAGTAGACGAAATAAAAGTTATTCTCCAACATATCGCTACTCTGAATGAAGTAACTATAGAACGTATGGAAGTAATGCCCGACCACGTCCACCTGCTTATTAGTTTTAAACCAAAATATGCGCCTATGAATATCGTAAAAGCACTTAAGGGCACATCTACTCGAATGTTTTTCGAGAAGCATCCGGAAATTAAGCAGCAGAAATTTTGGGGCGGACACCTTTGGTCGCACAGTTACTACATGAGTATACTGGGAAACATGAGTAAAGAGGCGGTAGACCGGTATATCAGTAATCAAAGAAAAAACGCCTTACACTTTTAAACACCAGGCATTCCCCTCCTGATTAAAATCAGGAGATTCCTGCCTTAGTTTTTCATTGAAATCAACGCTATTTACAACGCTGAGAATACGTTGTATAATAAAGCTACATTGGATGATATGTAGCCGTCCTAATTGTCAGTTAGGGCGTTTTTTCTTATTTAGGCTCTGGCAAAAATGTCAGAGCTTTTTTTTATTTATCTAAATAATACAATAAAGAGCTTTTAGAAATCAATACAATTCCTATCATAGGGCCAACTCATACATTTCACACTTAACATTTCACATTATATATTATGTTAAATGTTAAATATATAATGTGAAATATATTTAACATTTAACACTTCTGTAAAGGTTAATAACGTATATTTAACACTTTGTTCTAGGATATGCTATAATACCCTCATTAAGGGGGTTATCTGATGAATGCTAATGTTTTATCATTTCTAAATTTTAAAGGTGGAGTTGGTAAAACCAGTACAACTGCACTCACTAGTTATAATTTAGCAAAAATGGGGTACAAAGTTTTAACCATTGATTTTGATCCGCAAGCTAATTTAACTTCTTTATTTCTAAAAACTAAAAGTATTCAGACAGGCGATCAGGTAATAACAATTAATACTGCTTTAATGACTGCCATTAATAATAAAGTGGATTTAAATGACATTGCTATTCATATAATGAAAAATTTATATTTAGTTCCTAATGCCGTTGATTTTAGTATGTATAGTCGTTATTTAGATAAAAATATTAAAACGGAAAAAGAGAAGGTTTATTTCTTTAAAAATCTAATTGAGCCGCTAAAAGAAAAATATGACTTTATATTTATTGATGTACCGCCTACTATATCTCTAGCCAACGACACAGCGTTTAACGCCTGCGATCAGATTATTGTCGTTCTGCAAACTCAAGAGCGATCTTTATCCGGTGCCGAAGTTTTAATTGAGTATTTACAAAAAACCTTGATTGAAGAATTTGATTCCAATGTCGATGTTATGGGTATTCTGCCTGTTCTTTCGAAGCGAAATGCAGCAGTTGACGAAGAAATATTAAATTCTGCAGTCAAAGAGTTTGGCTCAGATAATGTGTTTAAAAACAAGATCATGTTAATGGAGCGCATTAAGCGCATGGACATGACTGGTATTACAGATAATCCACGAGATAGTTGGGACAAACGGGTACACAAATCATTTCAAGGTGTGGCCAATGAAATATTAGAAAGGCTAGGTACAAAGTGATGGGAATGCTAAATCATAATGTTGGCCAGACTAAAAATAAGTTAGAGCGTGGTACAAAAATTAATGTACAAAATCAAGTCAATCGCGCAGAAGTCTTGGGCGCTGAAGCCGCTTCGAAAACTGTAACGATTCCAATCAACATTAGGGTAGATAACCATATTAGAAACCAAATTTCTGCTTTGCTTAATCTTGGTTTAGGAAAGTCACAAAAAGATTTCGTTAAAAATGCAGTCAATAAATCAATTGAAGAATTATCAGAAAGTGACAGAGTTCGCTTTAATAAAATGTTCGAAATATTAGAAGAAAAGGATGAACTCAAATATTCTGAGTGAACAGATTAGCTATTTCACATACACTAAATTGATGAACCCATACAAAAAGCCTCACTCCTATTGGGTGGGGCTTTATTTTAGTCATGTTAACCACTCCCGACTAAAGTCGGAGCTTGTGAGAATTGTCCCTCAGGAGCAACGACCACAATTTGCTTAGATACAGCGATTGCCTGCAAGCAGGTCTTACGTGCTATTTACCAAAGCCTTTATGGTCCGCAGGTTGCCAGACGGACCTACTAATTAGATACTCGCTAAGCCTTTGGCCAAAATGTTCTGCGCTGCATTCTCATCACGAAGATGATGTTTACCACATTGCGGACACGTCCATGCACGATCTCTCAGTGTCAGCTTCTCTGTCTTGCCAGTACCCATCACAAAACCACAATGACTACAGGTCTGGGTAGTATTGCGAGGATTAATGGTAATAAATTGACGCTCATAAAGCTTAGCCTTATAGGCTAACATACCTAAAAAAGTCCGCCAACCCACATCGGCAATACTCAAGGCTAAGGCGTGGTTGCGTAGCAGATTCTTACTCCGTAACTCTTCTGCCACAACCAAATCGTGGTTCTTGATTAGTGTTGTGGAGACCAGATGGAGGAAGTTCTGGCGCTGGTTAGCCACCTTGCGTTGCAGGTTGGCTACCACTACTCGTTGTTTCTGATAGTTGGCCGCATTACGTAAAGGGCGCTGTTCTTTCTGAGCTCGCAGTGCCCGCCGAGAAAGCTTACGCTGGGCCTGAGCTAATTTACCTTGGAGACGACGGTAATAGCGCGGATTGGCAACAACGGCGCCATTGGAATCAGTCAAAAAGTTATCAGTATTAAGATCGATCCCAAGGGGTGATTTTTCAACGGAGGTCAGCTCCACAAAAGGTTGCTCCGAGGCTAATTGCAGCGAAACATAGTAACGACCGGTGGCGTCCATGGAGATGGTCACGGTTCCTATCCGAATTACTGCAGCTTTATGTAACAGTTTAGGCGGCAAACCCCGAAACCGTAAGCGGCCAATTTTAGGTAGTCGCAGATGCTTTTTATCTAATAACCTAACACTGCCAGTCAACATATCAGGTACTTGTACCTGCTGAGCATACTGACAGGAGGTTTGATACTTTTGCGCCATTTGCTTTTTATGAAAAACCGGTACACCAGTACGATGAACCTGACGAAAAAGCTGCCAAGCGGTGCGATAGTTTTTAATCGCGCTCGCCTTCATGAGGCTATCTAAGTCGCGGTTATTAAGCCAACCGTGAATATTGGAAATACCAGTTGCGGGTTTTTTTAAGCGCTCTTCCAGGGTTTGAATGCGTTGTTGAACAATTGCGATTGGCAATTTTACCTGTCGCAGTTGGTAAAGTTCCCGATTCATACCATTCATTTCATTATAAATAAAACGACTAGCGTCACTGTTACACTTGATTAAGCGTTTTTGTTCCGCAGAAGGAAAGACCCGCAGCTTAACCCCATAGTGATATGGTAGTTGGGCCATCGTTTTACTCATGTAGCTTGCACCTTCTTACTGTGGATTACATTAGTAATTAACATAGGAGGAATAGGCATTCATCTGCCTGATTAAAATCAGGAGATTTCTGCCTTTGTTTTTAATTAAAATTAAGGTATCAGAAATTTTTTATACGAAAGATCATTTCCTATATACTTGCTCTCTAAATTGGAGATTTCTGTCACTTTGAAAATAACATCGATATTTACATCATCTTGATTGTTATCATTAACATTAGAGGAAACTCAGTCGATCTTAAAGGGAAGTTTTATCCCAGCCCCATTCCAATATTATTTTGAATATTTTTTAGCAAAGAAAGCAACGTAAACTAAATCAGTTATATAATACCAGTAATGTTGCGGTTGATATTAATCACAAATTGACTTTTACCAATTTAGAATTATACTAAAGGTGTATTTTACATATCAAAGGAGGAAGTGCTATGTATCAAATAAGTAAGCGCTTAATTATATTTGGTGCCTTTTTGGGTTTGGCTTGCGGCTTCTTGTTAACACAGCAGCCAACTAATGCCGCCGCCCAACAACCTGCTAAAACAGCAACGCAAGTAGTTAAAGCGGATTCTAACGTTGTTAATCAAGGCGTCAATGGAACTTGTCATTGGGAAGAGGTTAAGGAAGAAGATGGTTTAGTATTAACTTTGCACGCTGGAAAATTGGATAACAATAATATTCCTCGTGATGATTTTAACATTAAGAAGATAGTTATTGATCAAGGAGTTATAGCACCCGAAAACTGCAAGGATTTGTTTGCTGACCAGGGAGAATCAGAAATAGACGGAATTAATAATTTGGATACCTCTCATGTCACTAATATGTCTGAAATGTTTTTTTATTGTCCTAACCTAAAGAATTTAGATTTAAGTAATTGGGATACTTCTCATGTTACTAATATGTCTAATATGTTTAGTTCTTGCGGTAACTTAGTTTCACTTAATTTAAAAAATTGGGATACTTCCAACGTTACTAATATGTGGGGGATGTTTTCTTGTTGTGGTTCTTTAACTAGTTTGGATTTAAGTAGTTTTAAAACTGAAAAGGTTACAGATATGTCTAATATGTTTCAAGAAGACCTGAAACTAAAAAAATTAGATTTGAGTAATTTTTACACACCTAATCTGATACGAGCTGATTACGTTTTTTATAGTACAATTCTTGACAGTCTAGATATTAGAAATTTTGATACTTCAAAAATGAAAGTATTTTCCCTTTTTAATGCTCATGGTATTGGAAAACTTACAGTAGGTAAAAATTTTAAAAATGTAAGTTTTCCCCAATTATATGAAGGAAATATATATAATATAAATGGCTCCAAGCAAATAGCAATTAGTGATAACTGGGTAGCTTTAAATGGCCCAGAAAAAGGATCTAAAAAAAATTGTTATGAGATGGCTGATGTTACAAGAACAGAACCAGTAACTTATGTTCCTGAAACTAAACCCTTACTTGACAATTATACTGAATATAAAACCGTTACCAGGACTGTTAATCTTCACTTACCATATCAATATGGTCTTGATGTAAATGGGATATTGAGTTTTAGTCAAAAAGCCAATATTCATAGAAAGGTAACCATCAATGCGGATAATTCCAAAACTTATGGAGAATGGTCAAAAGATTATTGGGATGAATATAATGCTCCCGATTTAATAAGTTCTCCAAAACCAGCCAAAGTAGATAAGCAAATCGTAGATGGAGATACTCAAGATCAAACTGTAGATATTTATTATTAAATAATTAGTATTTATTAATTAACATCCACTCAGGTCAACCAATACTATGTTTGACTAATGTGTCCTGCAGCACTGTTTACCATATTAAAAATAAAACTGTATAATTATTTTCTTTTTCATAAGTTTTGTAATTTTTGTGTTATTATCTAGTTGTAAAAAGCTATTAAATTATTTGTAAGAAGAATAAAACCATACTTAGTAACTTAGGTATGGTTTTTTTATTGCAAAAGTGCGAACTCATGTTCTATAATGTCGCTGTAGGATGGTGAAGAAATTGGAGACTAACTCAAACTTTGACCCAAAATTAGTGCAACGCTTCTTAGAAGAATACCATGATCGTGGTATGATGAAATGGCAGGGCTTTATGCTAAGTGATCATACTGCTGAACTAAATAAAATGGCAAGGTCTCAAGCTGAAAGGGAACAACGGAAACATTCAGTTGAAATGAGTGTTGAAGAAATTAGTAAAGCTATTCAGTTAGCTCAGTTAAAAAACTAACTGTTGAAATTGAATTAAATGAAATCAGTAAAGATCACATAGTACCACCAAATATCAAAGGCAAAATTAAAGGCTATTACGAAAACAATTTAGTAATTGGACCTCCTGATCAATTAATTGATTTAAATAATATTTATGCTATCAAAATAAAAAATACTGACTAAATTAATAGTCAGTATTTTTTATTTCTTCGTTATTTAGTTATTTGCTAGATAATAAATATCTACGATTTGATCGGTGTCTTGATTGGTTACCTGCTTAGCAGCTACCTGCCCTTGACTAGCAGTGTAACCTGCAATTACGGGAATATTAACAGCATCCCAACTGTCAGTGTTCCAAGTACCATAAGTTTTATCACCCTTAACTGCATCAATATATACATTTCTTTTAAGTCAACCACTCCCGACTAAAGTCGGGAGTGGTTGACAATTTAGTGAAATACCTTAATCCGACTATTCATAGGTATATTTCTTGGTTATCAGATCAGTAAAGAGATGCAGTATTACCAAAAAATTGATTAAAATATCCGTTAGTATAATTATACTTGTTTAAACAGTATCCTTAATTGGTTGAGAACAATAATAATCGCCAGTTTTCACAGTGCTTATGGGACAAGATGGTAAAGTGATTAAAGTTACAATGTAAATAAGTAATCTAATGGTTTTGACTAAAAAATTGTATTATCTCAGAATCTGTCCTCTCATCCTCTTTATTGTTTGAAAAGCAAAAGCTAATGCTATCATCGTTTTTGTAATTTTCAAAAAGAAATGATCTTAACAGATGCGCTTTATTCCCGTTAAATTCAATTCTTTTTGAACCTTTTGCGTTTCTTTTCACTGCAAAACAGTATATTTTATTAGAATCTTCCGAGTTACTTTTGCTTAATGATGCCACCATTGCTTTCTTTTGGTCGTTGAAATATGATTTAGGTACTTTAACTGGAATAAATTCATTAAACCTATCAGCAAATTGAGATAGAATATCACCTAAGTTTAAAAAAAATTCTATTTCAAAATATGTACGTAGTGTTTTTAGCATCAATTAATAATCCTTAACATTTGCTTTCACTTTAAGTGAATGCCCCAAATCATTATGTTGAAAAAAGGTTAATTGAACAAGTACATATTTATTTTCTTTTTCAATTTTTCATTAAATAGTTGAACTAAGACAATATATTTAATTTTATTATAAAGAAACATAAAGCTAGAAATAATCCAATCATAATCATTAAGTTGCATATCATTTTTTAATAATCTTAAATTTTGTAACATTTTATATCTCCTTAAAAATATAGAAAACAAGTTATTTAACAATATTCAGAAATTCGTTTGGGTACTATTTTTCTATATTCTAAAAACTTGAAAATGTAATTTTGTTAAATATTTTTTTCTGCGCTTTTCAGATGAATTGGATATTAATCCAAAGTTCTGCCATTTAACATTACGAAACCCTAATTGGCGCAAAGTTTTGTTAATGAAAATTTTCTTGATAGCATTACCTAAAACAAAACGAATATACCAAGTTGGCGAAGTGGAAGTGGTTAACACATAGCAATGCTGAACATTAGTAAGCTCACCTTTCACTCCTATTTTAGTAACAGTGTGTGACAAACCCTCACCTTCTTTCATCACCTTATCAATAAAGCCTTTTAACATCCCAGGAATATCATTCCACCAGAAAGGTGTAATAAAAATAACAGTCTCCGCCTGTTGACATAGTTTTAGGTATTTAGTAACCAGTGGATCACTAGTTTGACCCTGATGATAGAGCCTCAATTCTTCTTTTGAGTATACTGGATTAAATTGCTCCGCATACAAATCAATTACTTGGTACTCCTGATGAGCAACACTTAAATTTTCCTTAATTGCTTCTAATTCCGCATGATTAAAACTTTGATCATAGGGATGGCAATAAATTAGCAAAAACATTTTTTGCTACCTCCAATCATTTCGTCTAAGGTTAGTTCAACCAAATTAGGATCATAATCTACAACTTTCTTTAGTATCAGTAATGAATATCCATGAATAAAGGACCAAATCTGCGTAAAAAATTGCTGATCAGTAATACCACCCTGGTTGACTTGATGTACTAAGCCCATTACCAGATTATAAAATTCAAAGTCATGATTCATATTTTGATAAAACTCATCCAAGCTCGGATTAAAAAACAGAAAGTTAATCAGCTTCGGCTGTTTTTGGATTAAGACACAGAAACTCTCAGCAAGCGAAAGCAAATTATTTTTAGGTGAAACTTTTGAGTCAATGGTTAATTCTTCAGAAATTTGTCGAGATAACACTATGGACACCTGATAAAACAATTCATTTTTATTTTGAAAGTATTTATAAATGGCTCCCGTGGTCATCCTTATTTTTACTGCCAATTTTCGCATCGATAATTTTTTGTAATCATCTTTTTGGATCCACTCTAACGTTGCTTGAATTATTTTATCCTGAGTATTATCCATTTTGCATAGCTCCTCACATAACAGTGTTATCTAAAACGTCAAGTCAAAAAATAAAAAGTTATAATATTATATTTTAGAAGTCAAAACACCGTTCGGTTGGCAATTCGGACGTCAACTAACACTGATCAGTATCCTTTCTCTCCGGGATATCCCACTTTTTGAATTTACCTTCAGGCGAGAACATGATAGTTATTCAATCTTAGCTAACAATTGTTTATGATGGTGGTTTTATAAAGCCATTTTAGAATGTTGTGATGGTCAAAATCATGCAGTAGCGACTGTTATACTTGGGTTGTAAATAAGGATTATCAGAAATTTAAGTTTCATCAGCAAACTAAGAATTATATTTTTCTAATTCTTCAAAAACACCAAATAAATCATCGTTAAATATTATTCTGATTTTTTTATGTAAATTTGATATCTTCGTTCATTTTATTGCAAATGCCAACCTGAACTTGAATTTGTAGATTCATTCCAGCAGAACCAAATCCTAGCTTATCTAGAGATAATTCAATAAATTCAGCAATTACCATAGAAACATGATAAGTTGTTCTTACAAAAACTAGAGCAACATCTTTTTCATCTAGTAAAACCGCTATCCTCTTTAAAACAT
Source organism: Bombilactobacillus mellis (assembly GCA_013346905.1). Taxonomy (GTDB): domain Bacteria; phylum Bacillota; class Bacilli; order Lactobacillales; family Lactobacillaceae; genus Bombilactobacillus; species Bombilactobacillus mellis_A. Next base: position 24,175 of record JAAEDX010000005.1, on the reverse strand, counting down.
TTTATAACGGTTACAGATGATTGCTATTATATTGCTAAAATTCTAAGATAGTTCTAAAGCAAGGAAGAAATAATTATGGCAGTTACAAAAAAGAAAACAGCAAGTATCTTCACCAGAATTAAAAGAACAAGCTGAAGCGGTATTAGACTAATTACAAATTCCAATACTCAATATGTTTCTACAACAGGTAGTCAACCAACATGGAGTTCCGTTTGAAATCAATACTGAGCGTTCACCTACTAACTATTCAACTCTTACTAAAGAACAATTAAATAATAAAATTAAAAAGGGCTTCACTGATTTTGATAATGGTAATACTTTTACTACTGAACAAGTTCAAGAAGATCTCTTAAAACATCGGCAAGATTAGAAATAAAGTAGTGGAAAGTTATTTATTCTGGAAAAGTAAAATCAGATCTTCTAAATATTGCTGACTATATTCACTATTACTTGCTTACATTGCAATCAGCAATTCGGATCACCGATAAAATGATGGATGAAATTAAGAAATTAGCTTCCATGCCAGAGCGGTTCTCACTATATCAAAGTCATGACATAGTTTAATTGATAATAAATATATTTACAAGCAGATTCTGTCATACTTCTTGTATAGTTTACAACTTCACCATAATCTTTATATAATGTTTTATTTTTATGATTAATATAAAAGTATTAACAATGAATTTTTAAATATTTTAATACTTTTTTTCTAATTCTTAATTGAATTGATGGTTTTTCTTAATTTGCTCAGAGGAAATGTTGGTTCTGAAGGCAGATTTGTACCCTAAGATTTAACTCAGAGTACAAATCCTTATTTGCTCGTCGGTCGTGCCGGCCGTCAGTTGACACTCATTTGCGATTATTTCTAATCCTTAACACTATCAAAACTTTGTTTTAGCCAACAAAAAAACGCCCTTGCTGGCGTCATACTCTTATTTTCTATGGTTCGAATATAACTCATGTTAAGACCATTCACTAGCAAGTTACACTAGCAAATCGTTTTACCTACCCACGCTCTTAGATAGCAGCCTCTAGTCTGCGGGTTAGCGCTGAACCCAGCCACCAAAGCAGAGTGCTTGTTTCAGTGACTACCTAAAATTTGGTTATTGAGGCGGCGGCTAGGTGAACCCCCTGTCTACTTGTTTTCTAGCGCCCCACTAATTACTTTCAATTCGGCAATTCTTGGTTAAGCTATATCTCACGCAGCTTGTCTCCTGCGATGATGAAATCAACGCTATTTACAACGCTGAGATTACGTTGTATAATAAAGCTACATTTGAGGATATGTAGCCGTCCTAATTGAGAGTTAGGGCGTTTTTTCTTATTTAGGCTCTGGCAGAAATGTCAGGGCTTTTTTATTTACCCTAAGTATAGAACTTTAACCTAATAAATGCAAATGTATACGTACACAGTACACGGTGTACAGTAAACAGTATATTGTAAACAGTACACTGTAAACAGTAAACAATGTACAATACACGAAATTTTATGCTTTAAATAATTGAAAAGACAATAACCTGTTTTGTAGTATACTGTTTACTGTATATGGTATACTGAACACAGTACACAGAATACAGTAAACAGTATACGGGAGTGAAAAATATGATTATTAGTTGTGCTAATGAAAAGGGCGGGACCGGAAAAACTTCAACCACTGCTCTTTTGGGATGGGAATTAGCTTCTATGGGCTATAAAATCCTATTGATAGATTGTGATCCTCAAGCAAATTTAACTGATCTTATGTTAAAAACAAAGAGTCAAGAAAACAGTGATGTCATAATTGATCCTTCTCTTTTCGCTTTACTAATTAATAATAGGCAAATAACAGACGGTTTAATAAAAATCAAAAGCAATCTTTCTTTAATACCTGCTGCTGCAGACATGAACCTTTTTAGCAGATGGGTTGATAAACAAGACATAACGGAGAAGGAAAAAGTTTCCTACTTATCAAATGCTATTAAACCTATCAAAAAAGACTTTGATTTTATATTTATAGATGTAAGCCCTACTTTTAGCCTTACAAATGATAATGCATTTATGGCTTGCGATAGAATTATAATAATGCTCCAAACCCAACAAAGGGCTTTATTAGGTGCCAGAAGTTTTTTAACTTACATTCAAACTAATTTAATTGATGAATTTGCTTCTAAAGTAGATATTTTAGGGATTTTACCTGTTTTAACTAAAGGGCAGTCTAAAATAGACAATAGCGTTCTCAATACGGCAATCAAGGAATTTGGTGAGGACAATATATTTAAAAATGTTATTACTGCTATGGAGAGAGTTAAACGCTATGATATGACCGGCATAACAGAAAGTGATAAATCTGTATGGGATAAAGCAACACATTCCACTTATAAAGCAGTGGCTGAAGAATTATTGAAAAGGACTGGTGAATTAGATGAGTAGTTTATTAAATCACAATCCTGGTAATAGTAAAAATCCAGATAAAAAGGTTAACATTAAATCTAAACAAATAACTAGGAATGAAGTTGGTTTTGGTGACACCCCTTCTCCTGCAGTTCCTACTTTTGACGTTAATATGCGTGTAGACAACCACACAAGGAATGCCATTCTAGCTTTAGCTAGAGCTACTGCTGATAAAAGAACAGCTAGTGAGATGGTTTCGATTTTAATAGAAAACTTTTTGGATAAAATGACTCCGCAAGGTTTAGAAGTATACCAAGACTTTTTAGACATGCTAGAGCAGAAAGATAAATTAGAATATAAGCTTAAAAATAAATAATTTTAACGAATTAGAAGAACGTATTAAGTATTATGAAAAAACAGGAGATACTAAGGACTTTAGTTATGAGCCTATATTTGCTGATTCCATTCATAATAAAACTTTACAAAGAGGATTGGAGTTGAAAATAAATGGCGTTGATTCCATCACGGGACGAATTGTCTAGACGTAAAAATTTAGGTGCAAATGATATTAATATAAAAAAAGATGTTGATTTGAAAATAGGTTCATCAAAATATTCGGCCAAAGAAAGAAAACCGATCCAAGTGGATCCGCCGACTTTAGAAACAATTAAGAACATTTCGTACGCGAAAGATATACCAATGTATGAAGTTGTGCAGAAGGCCGTGGAAGCATATTTAGCAACCCTTAGTGAAGATGAAAGAAAGCTATATGAGCGACGTCCCAGAAAATATATTTAGTATATTCTGGTACTAGATTTAGTTGTTCAGAAATAATGAAAAAAGATACTGTTTTCATAGTATGTAAGGAAAAATAATAATGAGGTTTTTTGAGACTCAAAATTATTAAAAAATAAGTAAAAAAATTTTTCTTTAAAAAATATCAGGATTTAAAGTTATACGGCGTCAAAAGCTGAATATAATAAGGTTTTACATTTTAAAAGCTAAAAATAGCTTTAATTTATTGACTAAATTATGTATTAATTAAAGACATCAAACAAATAAGATATTACATCATGATAGGCGGTGTTTTTTAGCAGATTAAAGATTATAAAGCTTATAATTAAAGGGAAAAGCAGCTTTAGCTAATTATAAAAAACGTGATGATCACAGTTTTGATCAGTGTCAAAGGATCATCAAACAAGGCTATTAAGATAAACTGTAATACTTTAGATATTAATCTAAGCCTAGATTAAATACTAAGTATTAGATATCACAATTATATTAAATTATCATAATAAATAGATACCACTATTTCTTAAAATGTAATAATAAAAGGAGAAAATAAAAGTTTATTATAATCCTTTAATAAAAGTAAAAAAAGCGAGTATTTAAACTATTAGTAGTACATCAATATAGTTGGCTAATAATAGTTATTAGATACCACATTAAAGCTTAAATAATATAATAAGTAAGTATCACACTTTATCCAAGATGTGGTATATATTTGATAAAGTATTTTAAAAATATTATTATTAATAATAAGTTATCAGCTGATTTAAGGCAGTTTGTGATATTTACTAGTATTAATATATGCTATTTAAATAGCAGTTTGTAAGTATTACTTTTAATATGAAATGATTTACTAAACACCTATGACAATTAAGTATTTGTGTAATATCTATCTGGATAATATAAGGTGTTAATAAATGCTTTATTAAAAGCATTTTAAAAGGTATATTTAAATTATTAGTAATATATAATTACATCAATAAAATGAGATATTAATAGTTATTATATGCTATTACCTTTGATACAAAATAAGATGCTAATTATGTATTATAGTTTGTTTAAATCGTGATATATATAAACATCAATAGATCAATAGTGGTTACAATGATTAATAGATATCACGTTAGATAGCCAATAAATTATCTAATAGGTATGACAGTACATGAAATATGTGGTATATATATTAGTAATATTTAATTTTAATAAAAGACTGCTATAACAGAAGAAAATGACTAAATTAAAGTTATAAGTTATATATAATATATATTAATATTAGTAATTAAAAATAATGATTACTAATATCACACTTAACAACAAATGATTATGTGATATGTAGTATTCAAACTACTATTTAGCACTGAAAAAAATGTTTCTGCCGAAAATATTGGTGTTTTTTGTAATATATTATAATTTCAATCTAAAATGCTGAAAATTATAGTTATCAGCTATTACTTTTAACAGTTAAGATATTAGTAAATTAATATGACATTTTATTAAAAATGTAATACTTATCTGAATGATATAAGATTAGAAAAAATGCTATTAGAATAGAAAAATAGTCATCAATTTAGATGATTAGTAAGATCATTAAACATCAATCAACTTGCTGATAATTAAATAAAGTACGTATTACTTTTAGTATTTGAGATTGGGTTAATTATGTATGATATCTTTTTGCCTATTTATTAATTTGTCATATTGTATTTTATCTGATAGGTGATAATTATTAACTAATATCTTAATTAGAGTTGTTGTAATTAATAGATATGACGTATTATTTAAATTGTCATACTTAGCTAGATTAAATAAACTATAAAGAAAGCTTTTAAAACAGTTAATAAAAAGGATTATTAGTGTTACTTGTGATATATTATAATGTTAATAATAACTACTATTAAGAGATATTACAATGATTTTTGTAAGATAGGAGGAAATTTGTATGTGGAGAACCCGATTATTACAGACACTAAAAATTTAGCACGGAATAAAAGAGTAAAAGTAGCCTCTAATAGTTATAAAGATCTGGGCTATAAACAAAAACTAACTGCTAGAATACCTCAGAAAAATTGCTTTTACGTTCAGGTCATTGCCAAGCGTCTGAACATAAAGGTTTCTGATATTTACCGTTATGCTCTGCAAAGTTTTATTGATATGAATTTTTCTCAAAAAGAGGATGGCAAACATTATAAACGTCTCAATGCAGCTGATTATCACCAAGTTAAGCGTCAATCTATTTGTTTTTTAGCACCCTCGGCTAGAGTTCGTGCTGTAAAAGCTAAATGTAAGCGGTTAGGTATTACTGTCAGTATGGCTTTTAATCTTGGACTTTACAAAGTTATTGCGGAACAAAGATAAACCAAGACATCAAAGCACGGGCGGGACATCATCAATATCTAGTGATTGACAGGGCAAAATGGAGCTGAGATTATAAGCTAGTAAGTAGTAAAAGTTAAGTGGGGTTATTTTAGTTTTAGAGCCCAATCATGTTGTAATAAAAAGAGTTGTTGCTCTGCTTTTTTATTTTTTTAATAGCTGTTTGGCAGATAGAAAAACCTTGCTTTGGGGCGCGAGATTTTAAATTTGGCTAGCTGAGAAGCTCTTAGCAGGCGTTTGTAGGGCATTAGATTAGGGCTAGGTGTTATTTATCAAACATTTAATAAAGTTTGATAGTGAGGCAAAATAAGGCTAGTCAGCATCAATCTAAAAAGTACAAGCTAAAAATTAGTAACTTTAGTTCCTAATCATGTTATAATAAACACGTAAAAAGAGTTGGTATTGGTGTACCAACTCTTTAGGTAGAGCCGTTTAAGACGGTGACGCAGGATTATTAATTAAAAATAACCGCCGCTGGTCAAAGTCGGGCGGTTATTTTTTTGCTTACTTTTTACGAGTAAGCTCAACAATTAATGTGACTAAAGCAATAATTAGATTGCCAAAAGCCAGCATTAATTGTAACGCGTCCTTGACGGACACGAGGCTTCTCCTTTCTTTAGAATAAGTGTTGCTATGATTTTTAATCCCATAGCGACCACCTCCTATCAAAAAGAGCGCCACCGCCTTAACTTCTCTATCTATTAATAAATTATACCACAAAAAAGCGCTTTAATCCCCGATAAATTAAGGATTTAAGCACTTTTTTATGTTTTTAAGAGCCGTTTGGCAGATAGAAAAATCCTGCTTTGGGGCGCGAGGTTTTAAATTTATTAGCTGAGAAGCTCATAGCAGGCGTTTGTAGGGCTTTAAATTAAGGCTAGGTGTTGTTTTATCAAACATTTAATAAAGTTTGATAGTGGGGCGAAATAAGGCTAGTCAGCATCAATCTAAAAAGTATAAGCTAAAAATTAGTAACTTTAGTTCTGCATCATGATATAATAAAAATCTAAAGAGCTGATGAGGGTACATCAACACTTTAGATAGAACCGTTTAAGACGGTGACGTATTTAGTTTTATTTAATTAAAAATAACCGCTACTTGTCAAAGTATGGGCGGTTATTTTTTTGCTTACTTTTTACGAGTAAGCTCAACAATTAATGTGACTAAGGCAATAATTAGATTGCCAAAAGCCAACATTAATTGCAACGCATCCTTAACGGACACGAGGCTCCTCCTTTCTTTAGAATAGTTGCGGCTATGATTTTTTACACCATAGCGACCACCTCCTATCAAAAAGACTTTGGGGTGCAAGATTTTAAATTTATTAGCTGAGAAGCTCATAGCAGGCGTTTGTAGGGCTTTAAATTAAGGCTAGGTGTTGTTTTATCAAACATTTAATAAAGTTTGATAGTGGGGCGAAATAAAGCTAGTCAGCATCAATCTAAAAAGTATAAGCTAAAAATTAGTAACTTTAGTTCCTAATCATGTTATAATAAAGACATAAAAAGAGCTGGTGCTCTAACACCAACTCTTTAGGTAGAGCCGTTAAAAGCGGTGACGCTGGATTATTAAATTCAAATAACCGCAACCTGTCAAAGTTGGGCGGTTATTTTTTTGGCTTACTTTTTATTAGTAAGCTGAACAATTAATGTGATTAGGGCAATAATTAAATTACCGAAAGTCAACATTAATTGCAACGCGTCCTTGACGGACACGAGGCGCCTCCTTTCTCTAGAATAGTTGTGGCTATGATTTTTTACACCATAGCGACCACCTCCTATCAAAAAGAGCGCCACCGCCTTGACTTCTCTACCCTTTAATTATACCACAAAAAACGCTTTAATCCTTGATAAATTAAGGATTAAAGCACTTTTTTTATGCTTTTAAGAGCCGTTTGGAAGATAGAAAAAACTGTTTTGGGGCGCGAGGCTTTAAATTTATTAGCTGAGAAGCTCATAGCAGGCGTTTGTAGGGCTTTAAGTTAAGGCTAGGTGTTGTTTTATCAAACATTTAATAAAGTTTGATAGTGGGGCGAAATAAAGCTAGTCAGCATCAATCTAAAAAGTATAAGCTAAAAATTAGTAACTTTAGTTCCTAATCATGTTATAATAAAGACATAAAAAGAGCTGGTGCTCTAACACCAACTCTTTAGGTAGAGCCGTTTAAGACGGTGACGCAGTATCAAATTATTAATTAATAACCGTCGCTGGTCAAAGTTAGACGGTTATTTTTTTTTGGCTTACTTTTTACGAGTAAGCTCAACAATTAATGTGACTAAGGCAATAATTAGATTGCCAAAAGTCAACATTAATTGCAACGCGTCCTTGACGGACACGAGGCGCCTCCTTTCTCTAGAATAGTTGTTGCTAAGGATGTTATCCCATAGCGACCACCTCCTATCAAAAAGAGCGCCACCGCCTTGACTTCTCTACCCTTTAATTATACCACAAAAAACGCTTTAATCCTTGATAAATTAAGGATTAAAGCACTTTTTTTATGCTTTTAAGAGCCGTTTGGAAGATAGAAAAATCCTGCTTTGGGGCGCGAGGTTTTAAATTTATTAGCTGAGAAGCTCATAGCAGGCGTTTGTAGGGCTTTAAATTAAGGCTAGGTGTTGTTTTTTTATCAAGCATTTAATAAAGTTTGATAGTGGGGAAAAATAAGGCTATTTAGCATCAATCAAAAAAGTATGAGCTAAAAATTGGTGGCTTTAGCGCCTAATCATGTTATAATAAAGACATAAAAAGAGCTGGCGTGTTAGCACCAACTCTTTAGGTAGAGCCGTTTAAGACGGTGACGCAGTTTTGATTATAGATTATAATAACCGCAACCTGTCAAAGTTTGGCGGTTATTTTTTTTTGCTTAATTTAATAAGCTCAACAATTAATGCAACTAAGGCAATAATTAAATTGCCAAAAGCCAGCATTAATTGCAACGCGTCCTTGACGGACACGAGGCGCCTCCTTTCTCTAGAATAGTTGTTGCTAAGGATGTTATCCCATAGCGACCACCTCCTATCAAAAAGAGCGCCACCGCCTTGACTTCTCTACCCTTTAATTATATCACAAAAAGTGCCTAAACCCCTAGTTTATTAAGGATTTAAGCACTTTTTAATATTTTTAAGAACCGTTTGGAAGATAGAAAAATCCTGCTTTGGGGCGCGTGATTGTAATTTTATTGTCTGAGAAGCTCGTGGCAGGCGTTTGTAGGGCTTTCGATTGGGATTAGGTGTATTTATTCAAAGGCTAATAAAGTTTGATAGTGGGGCAAAATAAAGCTCATTGTGTATACGATATTAAAAAGTATATTGCATTGTTTTTACGAAACAGAATGTAACTAAATATAAGTTTTACATAATAAATTGAAGGCAAATTTCATAAAACTATGAAAATAGTCATGTTTTAATTCACAATATAGTATCTTTTGGGAAGCTACATTAGCAGATGTTTTAGGGACTAATTTCTTATTGTATAAACAATATATTAAATAAGTCATAACGATATATTTAAATTAGTTATATTGTGAAATAGCAGTGATATATTTCTGAATTACTGAAAAAAGAGTAGAAAACAAAGCAGATAGTTTGCATAGACCAGAGGACGTGAGAGGTGGCACTCAAAAAATATGATTAGGATATAAAGATAAGGGGATACTGTGTCAGAATGATACATTTAATAAAAGTCCTATGGGCTATAGCCCATAGGACTTTTATTAAATGTATCATTCTGACACAGTATCCCTTATCTTTATATCCTAATCATATTTTTTGAGTGCCACCTCTCACGTCCTCTGGTCTATGCAAACTATCTGCTTTGTTTTCTACTCTTTTTTCAGTAATTCAGAAATATATCACTGCTATTTCACAATATAACTAATTTAAATATATCGTTATGACTTATTTAATATATTGTTTATACAATAAGAAATTAGTCCTAAAACATCTGCTAATGTAGCTTCCCAAAAGATACTATATTGTGAATTAAAACATGACTATTTTCATAGTTTTATGAAATTTGCCTTCAATTTATTATGTAAAACTTATATTTAGTTACATTCTGTTTCGTAAAAACAATGCAATATACTTTTTAATATCGTATACACAATGAGCTTTATTTTGCCCCACTATCAAACTTTATTAGCCTTTGAATAAATACACCTAATCCAATCGAAAGCCCTACAAACGCCTGCCACGAGCTTCTCAGACAATAAAATTACAATCACGCGCCCCAAAGCAGGATTTTTCTATCTTCCAAACGGTTCTTAAAAATATTAAAAAGTGCTTAAATCCTTAATAAACTAGGGGTTTAGGCACTTTTTGTGATATAATTAAAGGGTAGAGAAGTCAAGGCGGTGGCGCTCTTTTTGATAGGAGGTGGTCGCTATGGGATAACATCCTTAGCAACAACTATTCTAGAGAAAGGAGGCGCCTCGTGTCCGTCAAGGACGCGTTGCAATTAATGCTGGCTTTTGGCAATTTAATTATTGCCTTAGTTGCATTAATTGTTGAGCTTATTAAATTAAGCAAAAAAAATAACCGCCAAACTTTGACAGGTTGCGGTTATTATAATCTATAATCAAAACTGCGTCACCGTCTTAAACGGCTCTACCTAAAGAGTTGGTGCTAACACGCCAGCTCTTTTTATGTCTTTATTATAACATGATTAGGCGCTAAAGCCACCAATTTTTAGCTCATACTTTTTTGATTGATGCTAAATAGCCTTATTTTTCCCCACTATCAAACTTTATTAAATGCTTGATAAAAAAACAACACCTAGCCTTAATTTAAAGCCCTACAAACGCCTGCTATGAGCTTCTCAGCTAATAAATTTAAAACCTCGCGCCCCAAAGCAGGATTTTTCTATCTTCCAAACGGCTCTTAAAAGCATAAAAAAAGTGCTTTAATCCTTAATTTATCAAGGATTAAAGCGTTTTTTGTGGTATAATTAAAGGGTAGAGAAGTCAAGGCGGTGGCGCTCTTTTTGATAGGAGGTGGTCGCTATGGGATAACATCCTTAGCAACAACTATTCTAGAGAAAGGAGGCGCCTCGTGTCCGTCAAGGACGCGTTGCAATTAATGTTGACTTTTGGCAATCTAATTATTGCCTTAGTCACATTAATTGTTGAGCTTACTCGTAAAAAGTAAGCCAAAAAAAATAACCGTCTAACTTTGACCAGCGACGGTTATTAATTAATAATTTGATACTGCGTCACCGTCTTAAACGGCTCTACCTAAAGAGTTGGTGTTAGAGCACCAGCTCTTTTTATGTCTTTATTATAACATGATTAGGAACTAAAGTTACTAATTTTTAGCTTATACTTTTTAGATTGATGCTGACTAGCTTTATTTCGCCCCACTATCAAACTTTATTAAATGTTTGATAAAACAACACCTAGCCTTAACTTAAAGCCCTACAAACGCCTGCTATGAGCTTCTCAGCTAATAAATTTAAAGCCTCGCGCCCAAAACAGTTTTTTCTATCTTCCAAACGGCTCTTAAAAGCATAAAAAAGTGCTTTAATCCTTAATTTATCAAGGATTAAAGCGTTTTTTGTGGTATAATTAAAGGGTAGAGAAGTCAAGGCGGTGGCGCTCTTTTTGATAGGAGGTGGTCGCTATGGTGTAAAAATCATAGCCACAACTATTCTAGAGAAAGGAGGCGCCTCGTGTCCGTCAAGGACGCGTTGCAATTAATGTTGACTTTCGGTAATTTAATTATTGCCCTAATCACATTAATTGTTCAGCTTACTAATAAAAGTAAGCCAAAAAAATAACCGCCCAACTTTGACAGGTTGCGGTTATTTGAATTTAATAATCCAGCGTCACCGCTTTTAACGGCTCTACCTAAAGAGTTGGTGTTAGAGCACCAGCTCTTTTTATGTCTTTATTATAACATGATTAGGAACTAAAGTTACTAATTTTTAGCTTATACTTTTTAGATTGATGCTGACTAGCTTTATTTCGCCCCACTATCAAACTTTATTAAATGTTTGATAAAACAACACCTAGCCTTAATTTAAAGCCCTACAAACGCCTGCTATGAGCTTCTCAGCTAATAAATTTAAAATCTTGCACCCCAAAGTCTTTTTGATAGGAGGTGGTCGCTATGGTGTAAAAAATCATAGCCGCAACTATTCTAAAGAAAGGAGGAGCCTCGTGTCCGTTAAGGATGCGTTGCAATTAATGTTGGCTTTTGGCAATCTAATTATTGCCTTAGTCACATTAATTGTTGAGCTTACTCGTAAAAAGTAAGCAAAAAAATAACCGCCCATACTTTGACAAGTAGCGGTTATTTTTAATTAAATAAAACTAAATACGTCACCGTCTTAAACGGTTCTATCTAAAGTGTTGATGTACCCTCATCAGCTCTTTAGATTTTTATTATATCATGATGCAGAACTAAAGTTACTAATTTTTAGCTTATACTTTTTAGATTGATGCTGACTAGCCTTATTTCGCCCCACTATCAAACTTTATTAAATGTTTGATAAAACAACACCTAGCCTTAATTTAAAGCCCTACAAACGCCTGCTATGAGCTTCTCAGCTAATAAATTTAAAACCTCGCGCCCCAAAGCAGGATTTTTCTATCTGCCAAACGGCTCTTAAAAACATAAAAAAGTGCTTAAATCCTTAATTTATCGGGGATTAAAGCGCTTTTTTGTGGTATAATTTATTAATAGATAGAGAAGTTAAGGCGGTGGCGCTCTTTTTGATAGGAGGTGGTCGCTATGGGATTAAAAATCATAGCAACACTTATTCTAAAGAAAGGAGAAGCCTCGTGTCCGTCAAGGACGCGTTACAATTAATGCTGGCTTTTGGCAATCTAATTATTGCTTTAGTCACATTAATTGTTGAGCTTACTCGTAAAAAGTAAGCAAAAAAATAACCGCCCGACTTTGACCAGCGGCGGTTATTTTTAATTAATAATCCTGCGTCACCGTCTTAAACGGCTCTACCTAAAGAGTTGGTACACCAATACCAACTCTTTTTACGTGTTTATTATAACATGATTAGGAACTAAAGTTACTAATTTTTAGCTTGTACTTTTTAGATTGATGCTGACTAGCCTTATTTTGCCTCACTATCAAACTTTATTAAATGTTTGATAAATAACACCTAGCCCTAATCTAATGCCCTACAAACGCCTGCTAAGAGCTTCTCAGCTAGCCAAATTTAAAATCTCGCGCCCCAAAGCAAGGTTTTTCTATCTGCCAAACAGCTATTAAAAAAATAAAAAAGCAGAGCAACAACTCTTTTTATTACAACATGATTGGGCTCTAAAACTAAAATAACCCACTTAACTTTTACTACTTACTAGCTTATAATCTCAGCTCCATTTTGCCCTGTCAATCACTAGATATTGATGATGTCCGCCGTGCTTTGATGTCTTGGTTTATCTTTGTTCCGCAATAACTTTGTAAAGTCCAAGATTAAAAGCCATACTGACAGTAATACCTAACCGCTTACATTTAGCTTTTACAGCACGAACTCTAGCCGAGGGTGCTAAAAAACAAATAGATTGACGCTTAACTTGGTGATAATCAGCTGCATTGAGACGTTTATAATGTTTGCCATCCTCTTTTTGAGAAAAATTCATATCAATAAAACTTTGCAGAGCATAACGGTAAATATCAGAAACCTTTATGTTCAGACGCTTGGCAATGACCTGAACGTAAAAGCAATTTTTCTGAGGTATTCTAGCAGTTAGTTTTTGTTTATAGCCCAGATCTTTATAACTATTAGAGGCTACTTTTACTCTTTTATTCCGTGCTAAATTTTTAGTGTCTGTAATAATCGGGTTCTCCACATACAAATTTCCTCCTATCTTACAAAAATCATTGTAATATCTCTTAATAGTAGTTATTATTAACATTATAATATATCACAAGTAACACTAATAATCCTTTTTATTAACTGTTTTAAAAGCTTTCTTTATAGTTTATTTAATCTAGCTAAGTATGACAATTTAAATAATACGTCATATCTATTAATTACAACAACTCTAATTAAGATATTAGTTAATAATTATCACCTATCAGATAAAATACAATATGACAAATTAATAAATAGGCAAAAAGATATCATACATAATTAACCCAATCTCAAATACTAAAAGTAATACGTACTTTATTTAATTATCAGCAAGTTGATTGATGTTTAATGATCTTACTAATCATCTAAATTGATGACTATTTTTCTATTCTAATAGCATTTTTTCTAATCTTATATCATTCAGATAAGTATTACATTTTTAATAAAATGTCATATTAATTTACTAATATCTTAACTGTTAAAAGTAATAGCTGATAACTATAATTTTCAGCATTTTAGATTGAAATTATAATATATTACAAAAAACACCAATATTTTCGGCAGAAACATTTTTTTCAGTGCTAAATAGTAGTTTGAATACTACATATCACATAATCATTTGTTGTTAAGTGTGATATTAGTAATCATTATTTTTAATTACTAATATTAATATATATTATATATAACTTATAACTTTAATTTAGTCATTTTCTTCTGTTATAGCAGTCTTTTATTAAAATTAAATATTACTAATATATATACCACATATTTCATGTACTGTCATACCTATTAGATAATTTATTGGCTATCTAACGTGATATCTATTAATCATTGTAACCACTATTGATCTATTGATGTTTATATATATCACGATTTAAACAAACTATAATACATAATTAGCATCTTATTTTGTATCAAAGGTAATAGCATATAATAACTATTAATATCTCATTTTATTGATGTAATTATATATTACTAATAATTTAAATATACCTTTTAAAATGCTTTTAATAAAGCATTTATTAACACCTTATATTATCCAGATAGATATTACACAAATACTTAATTGTCATAGGTGTTTAGTAAATCATTTCATATTAAAAGTAATACTTACAAACTGCTATTTAAATAGCATATATTAATACTAGTAAATATCACAAACTGCCTTAAATCAGCTGATAACTTATTATTAATAATAATATTTTTAAAATACTTTATCAAATATATACCACATCTTGGATAAAGTGTGATACTTACTTATTATATTATTTAAGCTTTAATGTGGTATCTAATAACTATTATTAGCCAACTATATTGATGTACTACTAATAGTTTAAATACTCGCTTTTTTTACTTTTATTAAAGGATTATAATAAACTTTTATTTTCTCCTTTTATTATTACATTTTAAGAAATAGTGGTATCTATTTATTATGATAATTTAATATAATTGTGATATCTAATACTTAGTATTTAATCTAGGCTTAGATTAATATCTAAAGTATTACAGTTTATCTTAATAGCCTTGTTTGATGATCCTTTGACACTGATCAAAACTGTGATCATCACGTTTTTTATAATTAGCTAAAGCTGCTTTTCCCTTTAATTATAAGCTTTATAATCTTTAATCTGCTAAAAAACACCGCCTATCATGATGTAATATCTTATTTGTTTGATGTCTTTAATTAATACATAATTTAGTCAATAAATTAAAGCTATTTTTAGCTTTTAAAATGTAAAACCTTATTATATTCAGCTTTTGACGCCGTATAACTTTAAATCCTGATATTTTTTAAAGAAAATTTTTTTACTTATTTTTTAATAATTTTGAGTCTCAAAAAACCTCATTATTATTTTTCCTTACATACTATGAAAACAGTATCTTTTTTCATTATTTCTGAACAACTAAATCTAGTACCAGAATATACTAAATATATTTTCTGGGACGTCGCTCATATAGCTTTCTTTCATCTTCACTAAGGGTTGCTAAATATGCTTCCACGGCCTTCTGCACAACTTCATACATTGGTATATCTTTCGCGTACGAAATGTTCTTAATTGTTTCTAAAGTCGGCGGATCCACTTGGATCGGTTTTCTTTCTTTGGCCGAATATTTTGATGAACCTATTTTCAAATCAACATCTTTTTTTATATTAATATCATTTGCACCTAAATTTTTACGTCTAGACAATTCGTCCCGTGATGGAATCAACGCCATTTATTTTCAACTCCAATCCTCTTTGTAAAGTTTTATTATGAATGGAATCAGCAAATATAGGCTCATAACTAAAGTCCTTAGTATCTCCTGTTTTTTCATAATACTTAATACGTTCTTCTAATTCGTTAAAATTATTTATTTTTAAGCTTATATTCTAATTTATCTTTCTGCTCTAGCATGTCTAAAAAGTCTTGGTATACTTCTAAACCTTGCGGAGTCATTTTATCCAAAAAGTTTTCTATTAAAATCGAAACCATCTCACTAGCTGTTCTTTTATCAGCAGTAGCTCTAGCTAAAGCTAGAATGGCATTCCTTGTGTGGTTGTCTACACGCATATTAACGTCAAAAGTAGGAACTGCAGGAGAAGGGGTGTCACCAAAACCAACTTCATTCCTAGTTATTTGTTTAGATTTAATGTTAACCTTTTTATCTGGATTTTTACTATTACCAGGATTGTGATTTAATAAACTACTCATCTAATTCACCAGTCCTTTTCAATAATTCTTCAGCCACTGCTTTATAAGTGGAATGTGTTGCTTTATCCCATACAGATTTATCACTTTCTGTTATGCCGGTCATATCATAGCGTTTAACTCTCTCCATAGCAGTAATAACATTTTTAAATATATTGTCCTCACCAAATTCCTTGATTGCCGTATTGAGAACGCTATTGTCTATTTTAGACTGCCCTTTAGTTAAAACAGGTAAAATCCCTAAAATATCTACTTTAGAAGCAAATTCATCAATTAAATTAGTTTGAATGTAAGTTAAAAAACTTCTGGCACCTAATAAAGCCTTTGTTGGGTTTGGAGCATTATTATAATTCTATCGCAAGCCATAAATGCATTATCATTTGTAAGGCTAAAAGTAGGGCTTACATCTATAAATATAAAATCAAAGTCTTTTTTGATAGGTTTAATAGCATTTGATAAGTAGGAAACTTTTTCCTTCTCCGTTATGTCTTGTTTATCAACCCATCTGCTAAAAAGGTTCATGTCTGCAGCAGCAGGTATTAAAGAAAGATTGCTTTTGATTTTTATTAAACCGTCTGTTATTTGCCTATTATTAATTAGTAAAGCGAAAAGAGAAGGATCAATTATGACATCACTGTTTTCTTGACTCTTTGTTTTTAACATAAGATCAGTTAAATTTGCTTGAGGATCACAATCTATCAATAGGATTTTATAGCCATAGAAGCTAATTCCCATCCCAAAAGAGCAGTGGTTGAAGTTTTTCCGGTCCCGCCTTTTCATTAGCACAACTAATAATCATATTTTTCACTCCCGTATACTGTTTACTGTATTCTGTGTACTGTGTTCAGTATACCATATACAGTAAACAGTATACTACAAAACAGGTTATTGTCTTTTCAATTATTTAAAGCATAAATTTCGTGTATTGTACATTGTTTACTGTTTACAGTGTACTGTTTACAATATACTGTTTACTGTACACCGTGTACTGTGTACGTATACATTTGCATTTATTAGGTTAAAGTTCTATACTTAGGGTAAATAAAAAGCCCTGACATTTCTGCCAGAGCCTAAATAAGAAAAACGCCCTAACTCTCAATTAGGACGGCTACATATCCTCAAATGTAGCTTTATTATACAACGTAATCTCAGCGTTGTAAATAGCGTTGATTTCATCATCGCAGGAGACAAGCTGCGTGAGATATAGCTTAACCAAGAATTGCCGAATTGAAAGTAATTAGTGGGGCGCTAGAAAACAAGTAGACAGGGGGTTCACCTAGCCGCCGCTCAATAACCAAATTTTAGGTAGTCACTGAAACAAGCACTCTGCTTTGGTGGCTGGGTTCAGCGCTAACCCGCAGACTAGAGGCTGCTATCTAAGAGCGTGGGTAGGTAAAACGATTTGCTAGTGTAACTTGCTAGTGAATGGTCTTAACATGAGTTATATTCGAACCATAGAAAATAAGAGTATGACGCCAGCAAGGGCGTTTTTTTGTTGGCTAAAACAAAGTTTTGATAGTGTTAAGGATTAGAAATAATCGCAAATGAGTGTCAACTGACGGCCGGCACGACCGACGAGCAAATAAGGATTTGTACTCTGAGTTAAATCTTAGGGTACAAATCTGCCTTCAGAACCAACATTTCCTCTGAGCAAATTAAGAAAAACCATCAATTCAATTAAGAATTAGAAAAAAGTATTAAAATATTTAAAAATTCATTGTTAATACTTTTATATTAATCATAAAAATAAAACATTATATAAAGATTATGGTGAAGTTGTAAACTATACAAGAAGTATGACAGAATCTGCTTGTAAATATATTTATTATCAATTAAACTATGTCATGACTTTGATATAGTGAGAACCGCTCTGGCATGGAAGCTAATTTCTTAATTTCATCCATCATTTTATCGGTGATCCGAATTGCTGATTGCAATGTAAGCAAGTAATAGTGAATATAGTCAGCAATATTTAGAAGATCTGATTTTACTTTTCCAGAATAAATAACTTTCCACTACTTTATTTCTAATCTTGCCGATGTTTTAAGAGATCTTCTTGAACTTGTTCAGTAGTAAAAGTATTACCATTATCAAAATCAGTGAAGCCCTTTTTAATTTTATTATTTAATTGTTCTTTAGTAAGAGTTGAATAGTTAGTAGGTGAACGCTCAGTATTGATTTCAAACGGAACTCCATGTTGGTTGACTACCTGTTGTAGAAACATATTGAGTATTGGAATTTGTAATTAGTCTAATACCGCTTCAGCTTGTTCTTTTAATTCTGGTGAAGATACTTGCTGTTTTCTTTTTTGTAACTGCCATAATTATTTCTTCCTTGCTTTAGAACTATCTTAGAATTTTAGCAATATAATAGCAATCATCTGTAACCGTTATAAAATGTTTTAAAGAGGATAGCGGTTTTACTAGATGAAAAAGATGTTGCTCTAGTTTTTGTAAGAACAACTTATCATGTTTCTATGGTAATTGCTGAATTTATTGAATTATCTCTAGATAAGCTAGGATTTGGTTCTGCTGGAATGAATCTACAAATTCAAGTTCAGGTTGGCATTTGCAATAAAATGAACGAAGATATCAAATTTACATAAAAAAATCAGAATAATATTTAACGATGATTTATTTGGTGTTTTTGAAGAATTAGAAAATATAATTCTTAGTTTGCTGATGAAACTTAAATTTCTGATAATCCTTATTTACAACCCAAGTATAACAGTCGCTACTGCATGATTTTGACCATCACAACATTCTAAAATGGCTTTATAAAACCACATCATAAACAATTGTTAGCTAAGATTGAATAACTATCATGTTCTCGCCTGAAGGTAAATTCAAAAAGTGGGATATCCGGAGAGAAAGGATACTGATCAGTGTTAGTTGACGTCCGAATTGCCAACCGAACGGTGTTTTGACTTCTAAAATATAATATTATAACTTTTTATTTTTTGACTTGACGTTTTAGATAACATGTTATGTGAGGAGCTATGCAAAATGGATAATACTCAGGATAAAATAATTCAAGCAACGTTAGAGTGGATCCAAAAAGATGATTACAAAAAATTATCGATGCGAAAATTGGCAGTAAAAATAAGGATGACCACGGGAGCCATTTATAAATACTTTCAAAATAAAAATGAATTGTTTTATCAGGTGTCCATAGTGTTATCTCGACAAATTTCTGAAGAATTAACCATTGACTCAAAAGTTTCACCTAAAATAATTTGCTTTCGCTTGCTGAGAGTTTCTGTGTCTTAATCCAAAAACAGCCGAAGCTGATTAACTTTCTGTTTTTTAATCCGAGCTTGGATGAGTTTTATCAAAATATGAATCATGACTTTGAATTTTATAATCTGGTAATGGGCTTAGTACATCAAGTCAACCAGGGTGGTATTACTGATCAGCAATTTTTTACGCAGATTTGGTCCTTTATTCATGGATATTCATTACTGATACTAAAGAAAGTTGTAGATTATGATCCTAATTTGGTTGAACTAACCTTAGACGAAATGATTGGAGGTAGCAAAAAATGTTTTTGCTAATTTATTGCCATCCCTATGATCAAAGTTTTAATCATGCGGAATTAGAAGCAATTAAGGAAAATTTAAGTGTTGCTCATCAGGAGTACCAAGTAATTGATTTGTATGCGGAGCAATTTAATCCAGTATACTCAAAAGAAGAATTGAGGCTCTATCATCAGGGTCAAACTAGTGATCCACTGGTTACTAAATACCTAAAACTATGTCAACAGGCGGAGACTGTTATTTTTATTACACCTTTCTGGTGGAATGATATTCCTGGGATGTTAAAAGGCTTTATTGATAAGGTGATGAAAGAAGGTGAGGGTTTGTCACACACTGTTACTAAAATAGGAGTGAAAGGTGAGCTTACTAATGTTCAGCATTGCTATGTGTTAACCACTTCCACTTCGCCAACTTGGTATATTCGTTTTGTTTTAGGTAATGCTATCAAGAAATTTTCATTAACAAACTTTGCGCCAATTAGGGTTTCGTAATGTTAAATGGCAGAACTTTGGATTAATATCCAATTCATCTGAAAAGCGCAGAAAAAATATTTAACAAAATTACATTTTCAAGTTTTTAGAATATAGAAAAATAGTACCCAAACGAATTTCTGAATATTGTTAAATAACTTGTTTTCTATATTTTTAAGGAGATATAAAATGTTACAAAATTTAAGATTATTAAAAATGATATGCAACTTAATGATTATGATTGGATTATTTCTAGCTTTATGTTTCTTTATAATAAATTAAATATATTGTCTTAGTTCAACTATTTAATGAAAAATTGAAAAGAAAATAAATATGTACTTGTTCAATTAACCTTTTTTCAACATAATGATTTGGGGCATTCACTTAAAGTGAAAGCAAATGTTAAGGATTATTAATTGATGCTAAAACACTACGTACATATTTTGAAATAGAATTTTTTTTAAACTTAGGTGATATTCTATCTCAATTTGCTGATAGGTTTAATGAATTTATTCCAGTTAAAGTACCTAAATCATATTTCAACGACCAAAAGAAAGCAATGGTGGCATCATTAAGCAAAAGTAACTCGGAAGATTCTAATAAAATATACTGTTTTGCAGTGAAAAGAAACGCAAAAGGTTCAAAAAGAATTGAATTTAACGGGAATAAAGCGCATCTGTTAAGATCATTTCTTTTTGAAAATTACAAAAACGATGATAGCATTAGCTTTTGCTTTTCAAACAATAAAGAGGATGAGAGGACAGATTCTGAGATAATACAATTTTTTAGTCAAAACCATTAGATTACTTATTTACATTGTAACTTTAATCACTTTACCATCTTGTCCCATAAGCACTGTGAAAACTGGCGATTATTATTGTTCTCAACCAATTAAGGATACTGTTTAAACAAGTATAATTATACTAACGGATATTTTAATCAATTTTTTGGTAATACTGCATCTCTTTACTGATCTGATAACCAAGAAATATACCTATGAATAGTCGGATTAAGGTATTTCACTAAATTGTCAACCACTCCCGACTTTAGTCGGGAGTGGTTGACTTAAAAGAAATGTATATATTGATGCAGTTAAGGGTGATAAAACTTATGGTACTTGGAACACTGACAGTTGGGATGCTGTTAATATTCCCGTAATTGCAGGTTACACTGCTAGTCAAGGGCAGGTAGCTGCTAAGCAGGTAACCAATCAAGACACCGATCAAATCGTAGATATTTATTATCTAGCAAATAACTAAATAACGAAGAAATAAAAAATACTGACTATTAATTTAGTCAGTATTTTTTATTTTGATAGCATAAATATTATTTAAATCAATTAATTGATCAGGAGGTCCAATTACTAAATTGTTTTCGTAATAGCCTTTAATTTTGCCTTTGATATTTGGTGGTACTATGTGATCTTTACTGATTTCATTTAATTCAATTTCAACAGTTAGTTTTTTAACTGAGCTAACTGAATAGCTTTACTAATTTCTTCAACACTCATTTCAACTGAATGTTTCCGTTGTTCCCTTTCAGCTTGAGACCTTGCCATTTTATTTAGTTCAGCAGTATGATCACTTAGCATAAAGCCCTGCCATTTCATCATACCACGATCATGGTATTCTTCTAAGAAGCGTTGCACTAATTTTGGGTCAAAGTTTGAGTTAGTCTCCAATTTCTTCACCATCCTACAGCGACATTATAGAACATGAGTTCGCACTTTTGCAATAAAAAACCATACCTAAGTTACTAAGTATGGTTTTATTCTTCTTACAAATAATTTAATAGCTTTTTACAACTAGATAATAACACAAAAATTACAAAACTTATGAAAAGAAAATAATTATACAGTTTTATTTTTAATATGGTAAACAGTGCTGCAGGACACATTAGTCAAACATAGTATTGGTTGACCTGAGTGGATGTTAATTAATAAATACTAATTATTTAATAATAAATATCTACAGTTTGATCTTGAGTATCTCCATCTACGATTTGCTTATCTACTTTGGCTGGTTTTGGAGAACTTATTAAATCGGGAGCATTATATTCATCCCAATAATCTTTTGACCATTCTCCATAAGTTTTGGAATTATCCGCATTGATGGTTACCTTTCTATGAATATTGGCTTTTTGACTAAAACTCAATATCCCATTTACATCAAGACCATATTGATATGGTAAGTGAAGATTAACAGTCCTGGTAACGGTTTTATATTCAGTATAATTGTCAAGTAAGGGTTTAGTTTCAGGAACATAAGTTACTGGTTCTGTTCTTGTAACATCAGCCATCTCATAACAATTTTTTTAGATCCTTTTTCTGGGCCATTTAAAGCTACCCAGTTATCACTAATTGCTATTTGCTTGGAGCCATTTATATTATATATATTTCCTTCATATAATTGGGGAAAACTTACATTTTTAAAATTTTTACCTACTGTAAGTTTTCCAATACCATGAGCATTAAAAAGGGAAATACTTTCATTTTTGAAGTATCAAAATTTCTAATATCTAGACTGTCAAGAATTGTACTATAAAAAACGTAATCAGCTCGTATCAGATTAGGTGTGTAAAATTACTCAAATCTAATTTTTTTAGTTTCAGGTCTTCTTGAAACATATTAGACATATCTGTAACCTTTTCAGTTTTAAAACTACTTAAATCCAAACTAGTTAAAGAACACAACAAGAAAACATCCCCACATATTAGTAACGTTGGAAGTATCCCAATTTTTTAAATTAAGTGAAACTAAGTTACCGCAAGAACTAAACATATTAGACATATTAGTAACATGAGAAGTATCCCAATTACTTAAATCTAAATTCTTTAGGTTAGGACAATAAAAAACATTTCAGACATATTAGTGACATGAGAGGTATCCAAATTATTAATTCCGTCTATTTCTGATTCTCCCTGGTCAGCAAACAAATCCTTGCAGTTTTCGGGTGCTATAACTCCTTGATCAATAACTATCTTCTTAATGTTAAAATCATCACGAGGAATATTATTGTTATCCAATTTCCAGCGTGCAAAGTTAATACTAAACCATCTTCTTCCTTAACCTCTTCCCAATGACAAGTTCCATTGACGCCTTGATTAACAACGTTAGAATCCGCTTTAACTACTTGCGTTGCTGTTTTAGCAGGTTGTTGGGCGGCGGCATTAGTTGGCTGCTGTGTTAACAAGAAGCCGCAAGCCAAACCCAAAAAGGCACCAAATATAATTAAGCGCTTACTTATTTGATACATAGCACTTCCTCCTTTGATATGTAAAATACACCTTTAGTATAATTCTAAATTGGTAAAGTCAATTTGTGATTAATATCAACCGCAACATTACTGGTATTATATAACTGATTTAGTTTACGTTGCTTTCTTTGCTAAAAAATATTCAAAATAATATTGGAATGGGCTGGGATAAAACTTCCCTTTAAGATCGACTGAGTTTCCTCTAATGTTAATGATAACAATCAAGATGATGTAAATATCGATGTTATTTCAAAGTGACAGAAATCTCCAATTTAGAGAGCAAGTATATAGGAAATGATCTTTCGTATAAAAATTCTGATACCTTAATTTTAATTAAAAACAAAGGCAGAAATCTCCTGATTTTAATCAGGCAGATGAATGCCTATTCCTCCTATGTTAATTACTAATGTAATCCACAGTAAGAAGGGCAAGCTACATGAGTAAAACGATGGCCCAACTACCATATCACTATGGGTTAAGCTGCGGGTCTTTCCTTCTGCGGAACAAAAACGCTTAATCAAGTTAACAGTGAGCTAGTCGTTTATTTATAATGAAATGAATGGTATGAATCGGGAACTTTACCAACTGCGACAGGTAAAATTGCCAATCGCAATTGTTCACAACGCATTCAAACCCTGGAAGAGCGCTTAAAAAAACCCGCAACTGGTATTTCCAATATTCACGGTTGGCTTAATAACCGCGACTTAGATAGCTCATGAAGGCGAGCGCGATTAAAACTATCGCACCGCTTGGCAGCTTTTCGTCAGGTTCATCGTACTGGTGTACCGGTTTTCATAAAAGCAAATGGCGCAAAAGTATCAAACCTCCTGTCAGTATGCTCAGCAGGTACAAGTACTGATATGTGACTGGCAGTGTTAGGTTA
>JAAEDX010000004.1:0-44762 GCA_013346905.1 Bombilactobacillus mellis | reverse complement strand
ATATTTGTGAAGTTAGCAGCATTTTCTCCAACAACCCAATCGGGCTTGATTTCTTTGATAATTCTAAACATTTCCGGCCAGAGGTCGCGGTCATCTTTCTTGCCTTTGCGCTTCCCGGCAACACTGAAAGGCTGGCAAGGAAAGCCTCCGGAAATAATGTTAATTGTTTTTGGGTCAATACCTACACACCTCAAACTCTGTTTATTTATTTTTCGAACATCATTTAAAATTGGGATACCTGGAAAGTTCTTTTTCAAAATTGTGATTGGGAACTCTTCTATTTCAGATAAACCAACCACATTCATCCCAGCCATTTGTTCTGCCAATGCTATTCCGCCAATGCCAGCAAATAATTCAAGTGCATTCATTTATTACCAGTCCTAAATTTCATAGGTGTTGAGTATGTTCTCTACTCTGAACCAACTAAGTGATAACTCTTTTTGTATTTCTGGGATTAGCTTTCTTTCATTTCTCATTTCAGCAATTTTTGGAAGTAGTTCTTCATCGCTTCGTTTATCTAATTGATTATGCAACAATTGCAATTCAGGGTAATCACTAGGAACATTTTTCATTGAGCCAAACTTGTCTTCCATATATTGCACATGTCGCATCATATTAGCAGTATCAATTTTTGGTTTGTTCATTTTTCTTCCGGTATTAACTCGGTCTGTGCCGATTCTAAATTGATTCCAATAGAATTTTTAGTAAATTCATTTAATCTATCCAAGGAAACATCTTTAGTGCTTGCTTTGAATTGAATCGTAACCTCGTCGTCCTTAGTCTTAAAACTATCGATTAATCCTTTAAATTGAAGTACTCTACCTTTCATTTTTCTTCTCCTTAATTTAATTTGCCTTGAAAAATACAAGCCATCTTGTTTTTCCACGTCTGTCTCCAAATAATGGTCTAAAGTTAATTGTCTTGAGAATTTCTTTGATAGAAATTTGCTCATCCGACCATTTGAAGACCAATGTTCCATTAGGTTTCAGAACTCGCATAGCTTCGTCAAAGCCCTTTGCTATTAAAGCTGACCAGCTTTTAGGTAGCCTTCCATATTTTTTTGCTAACCAACTATTTTTACCTGCATACTTTAAATGTGGTGGGTCAAAAGCAACTAAATAGAAAGTATTATCTGCAAAGGGCAATGCAGTAAAATCTGCTCGTGTGGTTGGTTCAATAGTAATTGACCTTTGCTTATCTCCAACTTTAGTTGGATATGTGCCCAAGTCATAAGTCCCACAACGTTGGTCAACAAACTCAACATCTGAGCTTGTTGGTTGATACCATATCATGCGACCACCACAGGTCATATCTAAAATCTTTTTATTTTTGTTCATCTTTTTTCTGTTTTTTCTTCTCCTTTGTCCTATTTAGATTGCTTTCATTTTCATCTATTAGTTCATAAATATGTTTAAACTCATTGGGTTTATAGAGGCAAAAATTGCCATTAATATCTTTAACAATATAATCGCCTTCTGATACTTTTATTTTTTCTCCTTCTGTATAAATAGTTCCACTAATACTTGCACCTTCCCCATAAGTGCCTCCATAAACTGAACCAGAATAAAAAAGTATATCCATAACCTCTATATCTTTACAATCTGTGTGTTTATTAATACTTATTTCCTTGCTAAACCTAGTATTAATCACTTTGTAGTCATAATCAGCTGGTATCATACTAATAATCCATTTTTCAAAATCGTTTTGAGAACTAGTTTTAGACAGACAAAAAACATCTTCTAAGAATGGTCTACGTGAACATTTCATATATTGGACAACTCCTTCATAGCTTATTTCAACTTTCATTCTTCTCCTTAATCTTTTTCTAATTTGACAATTTTGTATTTAGGATTATTATGTCCTTTCTTTTGAATTACATAATATTTGCGTGCCCAGCCTTGGCTATAGCCATAAAACTTACTGGCTTGGTAAAAACTTTGGAATATATGTTCTTTCCCCGTTTTTAGCTCAATAACCTTGCATTTTGTTCCTTCCCTATATTTTTTATGTTTTGGGTGCTTATGCTGGTTATTATCTGGCCAGTATTTTTTCTGTATCGTGATAAAGTCTGGGTCATTATACGGTATATCACGCAATGGTGAACCATATTTTTGCTCTAAGTTTGCCACAAGGTCAGTTAGCTCAGACATACTGAAACCCCCTTACTGTACTTAATTATTAGTTACACTGCTTAATTCATCAGCGATAACTCTTGCTGTTTCTTTTTGGTTTGTATAGCCATTAAAATAGCTGTTACCAATATTAAAGATATTCACCAATGCATCTTCGAATTTTTTAGTTTTTTCTCTGTGAGTTTTCCAAACGTGCTTAGTCATTTTTTCTCTCCCTCTAATTCCTTCCTATGTGTAATTCTCGCCGTGTTGCCAGCGTTAGCTTCACGGGTTTTATGTGATACTTATCTAAAAATTGATAGGTTCCTAAATTGTGGCGTTCTGTATGGTGCTTCCTGCATAGGGGCAAGAAATAACTTTGAGAATTGTCTACTGTATGCCTGTCTCTCCTTATTCCTACTAGCCCAAACGTGTGATCAATATCTGCATGTTGTAGGCAAATAATACATTTTCTATGCTTGCAGCAACGAACTACCATTCCGTAATCACTTGGCAACATATCCCACGTTTTAGTCTTAAAGCCAATGTTGTTGTCAAAGCAAAAATCAATTAACCAAGTTAGATAATCGTTTGCTTGAGTCATCGAACAACTCGATAAACTAAACATCTCTGCTCCAGTTTCCGTTAAATACCGCCATTTCATAACTCCTGGCATCTCTTGAGGTATGGAATAACCAGTGTAGTTGGCTATATCACCAATTAGCGCATAGATCTTCTTACGTTGGTCGGGGCTAATTCGGCGCCTATCTAGCAGTTGGAGTTCGAACATTGGGCGCTTGCCGTTGCGGAACCGATCGAGCTTATAAGAGTCAATCTCGCCATCAAGTTGAAGTGTTACTTGATCATTATGTTTGCTAATCAGTTCGCCAAACAACGGCTCGTCCATGTGCTTTCCCCTTTACTCTATTGAATTTTTTATTTCATCAAAAATACTTGTTAAAGCCTGTTCACCGGTTGGTTCTTCAAAATCTGTCAAAATTGCTTTTTCTCCCATTTCATTCCATAAATACTCACTCCCTGCTTGGATGGCTCCGATCAAAAAAAGGTATTTGTCCAATTCTTTCTTAGAATAATTTTGTCTTTTAACTTTATTTAGTGTTAAATTGATCGCTTGCTTAGAAAATAGTGCTAAAGCAGCTGCAACTTGCTCCCGGTTAAGTTTAACGATATGCATATTTTTTTCAGTATTTTTTGTCATGGTTTTCTCCTAAATTTCGGTTATCTCAATTTCAGTTCTTGGCTTGTCTGAATAAATCTTTCTGGCGTATAAAACAGCAATCTGGCTGTCATCTTTGAATGCTAAGCCGTTCAGCGCATCCAAAATAGCTTTGACGTAGTTATCGATATCTGGTTTTACTGTCGGCAATGATTGACCTAATAACCTTCGCTGCCGTTCAGCTTTACTAATTGATTTCTGAACTGGGCGATAAAACCTCACATCCACTGATAACGCCCCAGTTAAAGGCAACTGCTGCTTATGTTCAGAACGATATTTACCAGCTACTAATCGCTTATATTCGGTGATACTCTTGGGCTCATATGCATGTGCATATTTACCCCTTACTGTTATTCGTGGTCTTGGCTGAGGTTGCGGTATTTCGTTAATGACTAATTCCATTATTTTTTCTTTTTCCTTAGTTCTGAATTATTCGGTGATCCATACTCTGAAATTGAATCAAATTATCAGGGTTCTTAGTCATCATGCGACTGATTAACTTAGGATTATAAATCTGCATCAATTCTTTGCTTGTATTATTCGTTGTAAAAATATCTATCTTGCCTTTACGACTGTCAGCAAGGTTAAATAATACCTTCTGGGTAAATTCAGTTGCTTGCTCTTGACTGTTGGATTGCATTGCAGTTTCACTTCCTAAATCATCCCAGACAACTAAGTCAGCATTCTCAATACGTTTTTCCACGTTAATTGCTCGGAGTTGGTCTGTACCGCCTGCTTTGTCACGTTCCCACTGCATTAGTTTGGGTACACTGATAAATAGGCAAGACATATTTGTATGCTCGTAAACGTAATTCATAGTGCATACGGAAAGCATCGTTTTACCTGAACCTGCATTGCCTGTAAAAACAGCCTTAAACTTTTCACCGTCAACAATTCTCTTGGTGATCTTGCGGGCTTTCAGCAAGCAGATTTTGTCGTTGTCATTTTTAACTTTAAAGTCCGGAAAATGCTGGTCTAATACTCCTCTCTCGTTATAAATTGATCCACGGTACATTGCCTGCTGCTTCTCCTGCAAGTAAATTTCATTCATTTTGCGCGTATTTTCGTTCTCAAATTCTGCTAAGTTAATGTGGCTGGCTTTTTCTAGTACACCTGCTGGTATGTTGTCAAAATTAAAATTCTTTGCGATCTTAACTAAGCTTTTCATTTCCTCACCACCCTAGATCTTCTTGTTTTTGTTGCGGCGTGCATTCATTTAAATAACTTTCAAATTTAGTACCAAATAAGGTTTCCGGTCGCAAATATTTAGACCAACGAGAATCATTACCCCATGAAGCTGTCTTGTTATCAACAACTCTCTGAAAGTCCGGCAGTCTAAAACCGTCGTTCCATCTAGCATGGATTAGCCTTTGACTAGCTTTTGAGCTAGCTCTGTAATTTGTTCCTGCCTTTTTATTTAAATAATCCAGAATGGCAGAGTACGGAACAGGATAGGTCTTCCTGACTGGAGTTTTCTTTGGTATTTCTTTATTACTGTTTAAGTCAAGTACAGGTCTAGTACTAGTAAGTTCTTTTGAGCTACCAGTTGAGCTACTACCTGAGCTACCAGTTGAGCTACTACCTGAGCTACTAGTTGAGCTACTTTTTTTATTTCTAGTGTCCCAACTGGTACCGTAAAGTTGTATTATTTTATATGCAGGTTTCTCTCGATTCCTTTTTCCAGGAAAGTAACTTATTAAACCAAGCTGGACTAACTCATTTCTGGCTTTCTTCATTCCAGCCTCGGAGAGTCCCGTAAGATCAAGCAGCGCAGAATTCTTTAAGGTAAATAAACGATCCAGCAGGCCTTCATCGTTCGCGTAGTCTAATAACTCGCGATACAGATTATTTTGACCTGTTGAGATATCTATTTGGTCCCGTTTCAGCTTTCTGTACACTCGTCTTTGCTTGAAGTAGTCCAACGTTTCACCTTCTAATTAATTAGTTCATCCATTGTTCGACCCTTTTTAATATCCAAAAGCGGTAACGTCAACGATTCCCGGTTGTTTGACGGTTTTACAGTAGTCGCACTTACCGCATGCTGTGGGTTCCTCTAATCCATAAATTACTCGCATGACATGGGGCAAATATGATTGAATGGTTTTGTAATCATCGTCAAAGTTATAATCGTCAAAACTAATACAGGCTACATCGGGAACTGGTTCTTTAGTTACTGCAAATATGAGTGGCGTAAATTTTATATCGTACTTTTCTTCCAGCAAATATTTGTAGATGGCAATTTGCATCGTGTAAAGGCGATTTATTACAAAATTAACTCGTTGGTGTAAGGCACTGTTCCATTCGTCTTTAAAATTTTTGACAGTTTTTAGATCGATGAAATAGCCTTGCTCTAAATTCAAGCAATCAATTTTCCCCTTCCAATCGACGTCGTACATTTGACCAGTTACCATTGACTCTTTTTCACCGACATATAATTTCTTAAATAGCTTGTACTCAGACAAACGTTTGATCCATCCATCAGCTTTATCAAAATCAGAGTAACGTGCTTTCTTACTTTTAAAGATATATTTGTTTTTGTCTTTCATAAATTGAGCATGAGCTTCAGGGCTTTCAAAGTAGGAATGTACATAGTTTCCTAGAATAAGCGGACGGTCGTTATTTTCTTTTGGATGTTTTAAATCATGTAAAGCCTTGGCTTCACAATCCATGAAATTATGAAACAGGCTAAAACTCATATACCGCCAATCCATTTCGTTGGAGTAGTAATTACCACTAGAAAGGTGCTTCATTGGAGAAGAGTTGCTCTTGTTCTGCGGCATCATCTGCTGTATTAAATTGAGGTTCTGGCTCTGATTTAAGCTCGTTAATGCTTCTGTCATTTATTTCAGGTTCCTTTCGCGCACATACTTTTATTGGCTTTGGGTCGGTTTCTATGATAGATTCCTTATTTTTGGGCGTTTCGGTAGTTTCAGCAACAGCGGCAGCTATGGCTTTATTTTTCGGAGTAACGTCTTTGGCTTTTTCGTCAATGGGTGAAGTATCTGCTACTTCTTCATCAGTGTTATAAGCTGTTTGCATATCAACGGTCATTGGTCCCCACTTGCCAATTAGATTTCTTAAAACCGTTTTTAAGGCCATTGCGTCAAACTCTGTTGCCCAAACTCCTGAAGGCTTAGTATATCTACTCATTTTGGAAAACTTTTGGCGGTGCTGGTCAATTTGCTCACGTGTCCAGTAGACTGTTTTTTCAAAACCATTCTGCAACTTGAAATAACCAACATAGCCTACTGGTTTTTCGTCTTTATTCCGGTCATGGAAATTAGGTTTATAATCTAATTCTTCAATAAGAGGATTCCAACCATGAAATTCATCTTCATAAACAGATACTGCGTTTAAATGTAGATATTGTCCGGATCGTTGTGCTAGTTGGATGTAACCTTTATAACCCATTTGGGGCTGAGCTTTGCCTTTGTAAGGAACTAAATACATATAGCCAAAACTTGGATTGATTGGTAAATCAAGTGAAGCAGCTACCAAAGCTGAAGCAACTACACTGGATTGGTCTACCTTCTTTAAATCTTGATTGCTGTTGACAACATTAATAAGTGAAGAAATGAATTGAGGTGCTTTATTACCTAATACATCTTCGAACTTCTGCTTAATGCTGGGAACCTTTAACTGCTTTTGGAGACTCATCTTTGCCAACTCTTGCTTATCCATCATTCACCCTCTACTTTCTCAGCACCTAAAAATAAGAGAAAATCCATAGTGCCATCTGTGCTAAATTCGCCGTCTTCGATAGCAAAAACTAAGTCGTTAATATCTAAACTAAAGTCTTCTAGTAAATCTAGAACATCTTTGTACTGGTTTTTCAGCCAATCGAAAAATTCGACAGACTCTTCCTCTCTAAAAACATAAGTTGTACTACTGCTTTCCAGCTGAAATATATCACCCCATGCAATATCAAGCGTTTCGCCCTTGTAATCTACTATTGGACATATATATTCTTCGCTCTCTAAATATTCGTTAAGCTGTTGATTATAAAATTGATCTATTGCCGTTTTTTCGCCCATTGTTAGTACTCCTTTCTTTTAGATATTTTTAGTGATATACTATAAATATCTATTATGTTTGAATTGGTTGAACTTGTGAGTGTCAGGTTCAGCCTTTTTCTTTTGCTCTTTTTTCTTAGGGTGGTCGTATAGGTCTTTGCAATACCAAGCTGATAACCAGCCAATGTATACCCCCACTAAAATACTGATTGGATATAGCGTTAACATATTCTCTCCTCCTTTAGTTTGAATGAATTTGAGCCGAAAATTCACCATCTTGCAAAAAGTTAGAAACATTTGTTAGTTGTGGCTTTGTGCTAAATACATGCTTTCTGCTGCTTCTTTAGAAGAAATATTCTTCTGTTTTAACTTATTAAAAAAACTATTCGCTAGGTCTTCCTTGGTGAGGACTCTTTTCAATACAATCTCCCTCTTTAACTTTGAATTTTGGGTACTTATAATTCATTCATTTGCGTTATATGACTAATGCATTGAAGAAACTTTAGATTTTTCTAAAAGTCCACTAACCCTTGTCAATGTTTCTTTTGCTTTGTCGATCGTGAATTGTTTATTAACAAATATTTTTATTATTTCGTCGGCACACTCGGATATATCTTCCATATTTTCATAATTGAAAACTATATTGGACACTATCTCACCTTCCTTAATTCTTGAATTCTAGGCACTTATAATTCACTCATTTCGGTTATATGATTAAGACAATAATAAATTTCCAAAAATCATCTTGACCTCACCTCCTTAAACTGATTTCTAATATCTGTTCAATAATCACAAATTGTAATGATTTGCTATTAAATATTGTTCAGCCTTTTTTATTACTATTTGTAATAGGCTCTCCAAAAAAAAGAATACCAACAGTTGTATTAAAATATTTAGCTATTTTTATTTTCAACTTATCAGATACTCCTTTTTTACCTTGTTCAACCTGCGCATACATTGAAATTGATATGCCTAAATTATTTGCGACTTCTCGCTGAGTTTGGTTAAACATTTTTCTATAGTGTTTGAGTTTTCTCATTTTTTTACCTCTATTACTTTATGTAATAATAATACTATTACTATAAGTAATAGTCAACACTATTTGTAATTTTTTTGATTTTTTTATTTTAAACTATTACTTTTTGTGATACCTTATACAAAAGGAGAGCTAATATGACAACAGGTGAACGCATTTCAAAATTAAGATTAGAATTTGGTTATTCTCAACCTAAGTTGGCGGAAAAGTTAAATGTTAGCCAGAGTACTGTTGCTATGTGGGAATCTGACAAGCGTAATGTAAGTAATCAAGATTTAGTACGCTTAGCTGACTTGTTTAATGTTTCAACAGATTATTTATTAGGAAAAAGTAATAAAAAACATTACTACGATTTAACTGACAAGGAACGCATTGATTTAGGTAAATTAGCAGATGAAATGTTGGCCGGCACTACTACCGAAGCGGAAGCTGACTTTTGGGGAGAACCATCGACTCAAGAACAAAAGGACAATTTGCGTGCTGCTATTTTGACCGCACTGGAAATTAATAAAATACAAGCTAAAAAGAAGTTTACGCCGAAAAAATATCGTGATTAAGGCAATAATATAAAAAACTCTTAAAGGCTGGTGTAATAAAGTGTCATGTAATCAGTTAACGTATGAATTGCTAAATCAAGTATACAAGAAAGCGCATTCATTTGATCCATTTAGAATTGCTAAAACATATAACTATAATATTATTTATCAGAATATTGGTCCTTACACTTTAGGTACGAGGATTCAGTCGTGCAGGAGCACAACAATTATTTTAGATAACAATTTACAAGGAGCCGAGAAATTACTAGTCCCATTACATGAAATTAAGCACTGTCTAGTTGATCAAGGCGTAGGTACTCCTTTTTTGCGGAGATATTTTAGTTTTGTTCCAATATCAAAGCGTGAGGCGGCTGCTAATAGCTTTGCAATGAATGCGCTCACAAAGTTATATGCTTATGATTTAGAAGGTTTAACTAAATATCAGATCTGCGATTACTTTGATTTAGATTATTACTGGAGTGATTTTCTTTAAGTATAAGTCCAAAAGCTGAGGACTTTAAAAGCTGTACATAATTAGGAGGACAAAATGAAAAATAGAATGAGATTGTCTATTATAGGTTTATTGATAAGTTCTATATTGGCTGGTTGTGGAAACCAGCAAAGGACTGAAGTAAAAATTAGCAAACCACAATTAAAGGAGTATTTTCAAAAAAATATAAATAATAACGCTGAATTGCTTTCTAAATATGCTGACAGCTTGGAAAGCAATCAGAATCTTACTAAACCTGCTGCAAAAAAAGCTATATCAGATGCCAATTCTATTAATAAAAAAATAAAAAATAATACTATAAATAAAAAAACTACGCAAGACCTTATTCAGTTGAATAAGTACTCTAAAGATTGGGCAAAGTCTTACGAAAATAATGACTTTAAAGCTGTAAATAAAAAAGCTTATACTGTAGGTCAGCACACTGGTAAGGTTATGAAAGACTTGGGAATATCTAAGTCTTCTCCTGTTCTTTCTAAATATATAAAAGATTCTAATAAACTTGGGGAAGTTGAAAAGAAACTACCGCATATCGATGGGAAAACAGCCATAACAAAAAGTTCCAACATTGAAATCACTGGATCACAAATGGCACCAGGTTTTCAAGGTAAAAAAACTTTAATTGTCTACTATACTGCAACAAATCTCACAGATGAACCCGAAGATGCGTATTCTTTGTTTTTAGAATCAGGAGATTTTTGTCAAGATAATGGTAACTCATATGCAGAGTTAAGCATGGGAATGTTAGATTCTGATTGGGAAGAAGCACATCCGGATATACAAAAATTAAATTCTCAAGGTGTAGAAAATAAAGTGAAACCTAAATCATCTATTAAATCTGCTGCCTATTTTGAATTAGCAAACGACCAATCCCCTGTTCTCTATCAGGTAAAAGACCCCGAAACTAGGCAAAAATTAGGAACTATCAAAATACCATTAAATAATAATTAGCTTGTAGCAGTTGGGCCAATATATAGTCCAAAAACTGAAGACTCTAAAAGCTGTACATAGGAGGAAAACATATGGGGAAAAATAAACTAATTGTTAGGCGTTTGATTGCAGGTATATTGCTGATACTTTTTGCTTTTTTGGTAATGTCAGAATCTTTTGATCTTTACAATCTTGGTGCTAATTTAAATAATAATACCAAGATTATGGCTGCTTCAGGTTCTGGTATGCTTTTGGCTTTTGCAGCAGGTGTTAGTGGTGCAATATATGCTGCAACTTGCAAGATAAGACCTATTAAGGGAATTGAATGGACAATTCTTATAATTAATTGTTTGATAATAGGGCTCGTAAGAACAAATCAATATATTGGATATTTTAAAGATATGTGGTTTTTTCAATTTGGTTTTTTGGTTTTATTAGCATTAGCCTCTCCTTATAAGAAAGGTTACAAAGATATGCCCTTTAAGAAATTGAACGACAAAACATCAAATAGCCCAGATACAAGCACGGTATCAAACAGTTCAGATACAAATTCAACATCAAATAGCCCAGATATAAGCACAGTACCAAACAGTTCAAATACAAATTCAACATCAAATAGTGCAGATACAAGCACAGCATCAAACAGCTCAGATGTTATCTTAATAAAGAAACATCTAAATGAATTAAAAGAACTTTTGGACGACGGTACCATTACTCAAGCAGAGTATGACGCAAAACGAAAAAAAATATTAGGAATTTAAAAAAAGCCCCACTCAATAGGAGTGAGGCTTTTTGTATGGGGTCATCAATTTAGTGACCCTTTTATATTTTGAGATCAAGTGTGCGTGAAATAAGAATAATATAAGTATTATCTTTTATTACTGTTTAATGCATCACTTTTTTCTAATGTGGCAATTTGAAATTTAAGTGTCTTTTGCTCGTCATCATCTAACTGTTCCATATAAGAATCCTGTATTTTTTTTAAAGCCTTTTGTTGCGTGGTTTCATAACCTAAAATTACTAAGGCCTTCATGAAGTTTTTTAAATGGTTGTTCATGCGTAATGTAGTGTCAAAAGTTACTTCACTAACTTGTTTATTCTGTTGCTTCTGTAAACTCTCATCATTAAATTCATCAATTGAAACAGATTTTTGTGGTGTAGGAGTTTTAGCTCTTGAGATTATTTTTTTAGAATTGGGATTATGAATTAGCTCACGCATAATTTTCTGTCCTTTCAATGATTTCTTTGGCGACTTCATCATATAATTTAATTATTTTTTTATCATATTGATCTTTATTATAAACTCCCTTAATTGAATATCTTTTGATACGTTCCATACTCCGAATCAGGGTATGAAACATATTTTCTTGTCCAAATTCACCAATGGCAACTTCTAAAGTACTTTGATCTACAGGAGCCCCATTTTTCAAAAGAACTGGTAATATACCTAATAAATTAAGATTAGGCGCTTTATATTTATCAATAACTTGCTCTTGAATATATTTAAGAAATGACTCTGCACCTTGAAGACTGTGTTCTTGGGTTTGCAAAATAATAAGCACCCAATCGCTAGCATATAAGGCACTATCTGATATTAATGATATTGTTGGGGGGAGATCAAATAAAATATAGTCGTATTTGTTTTCAAAAGTTTTCATCAATTTACTAAAATAAGTAACTCTATCAAGGTAATTGTCTTTAAACTGTTTCTCTAAATGTCTAATATATAATGAAAAGTCTGCACTAGACGGGATAAAGTCAATGTTATTATCAAGATTTAAGATAGCA
Organism: Bombilactobacillus mellis; assembly: GCA_013346905.1. Lineage (GTDB taxonomy): Bacteria > Bacillota > Bacilli > Lactobacillales > Lactobacillaceae > Bombilactobacillus > Bombilactobacillus mellis_A. The sequence continues at coordinate 32,603 of JAAEDX010000004.1, read as the reverse complement.
TTTTCAACATTTTTATCTTCAATAGCAGACAATAATGTTTGTCTAAATTTTAAATCCTCATTGCCTAAATTAGCGGCTGTTTTGAAATAAATATCTGTAGCATTTGCCTGAGGATCAAAGTCAATTAACAAAGTTCTTTTATGCGCTCTTGCTAAAGCTAAACCTGTCAAAACAGCATTAGTTGTTTTTCCTGTGCCACCCTTAAAATTTCCAAAAGTTATAACTTCGCTCATTATTTCCCCTTCTTTGCATATGTATTTTTTGATATTAATATACATTAATACTAATACATTTAGATACTAACATACAAGTATACAATAATGCAAAGATATTTATATAATATTTTGTTATTTTATAAGCTTTTATAGAGTGTATCTATGTATTTTAATATATATTAATACTAAAATATATAGATATATTAATACAAATATACTAGGATATAAAAATACAAGGATACAATAAAAATAAAATATTTACATTTTATATTTAAAGCGTTATATTAAGATTAAATAAAAAAGCTCTGACATTTCTGCCAGAGCCTAAATAAGAAAAAACGCCCTAACTCGTAATTAGGACGGCTACATACAACCAAATGTAGCTTCATTATACAACGTAATCTCAGCGTTGTAAATAGCGTTGATTTCATCATCGCAGGAGACAAGCTGCGCGAGATATAGCTTAACCAAGAATTGCCGAATTGAAAGTAATTAGTGGGGCGCTAGAAAACAAGTAGACAGGGGGTTCACCTAGCCGCCGCCTCAATAACCAAATCTTAGGTAGTCACTGGAACACGCACTCTGCTTTGGTGGCTGGGTTCAGCGCTAACCCGCAGACTAGAGGCTGCTAACTAAGAGCGTGGGTAGGTAAAACGATTTGCTAGTGTAACTTGCTAGTGAATGGTCTTAACATAAGTTATATTCGAACCATAGAAAATAAGAGTATGACGCCAGCAAGGGCGTTTTTTTGTTGGCTAAAACAAAGTTTTGATAGTGTTAAGGATTAGAAATAATCGCAAATGAGTGTCAACTGACGGCCGGCATGACCGACAAGCAAATAAAGATTTGTACACTGAGTTAAATCTTAGGGTACAAATCTGCCTTCAGAACCAACATTCCCTCTAAGCAAATCAGAAAGAGCTTTATTAGTCAAGGATATTAAGAGTTTTTTTGAATATTTATTGATTTTACTTGCTGATTAAGTTACTTTGTAATTGTTTTATGATTTATAAATGAGTTTAGGACAATAAAAAAGTAATCCACATGTTGATAAAACCTTGATAGACTAAGATTTATCCACTGTGGAAAACTTTTTGAACCACTGGGTTGGGGGATTTTGATTTAGATATCTGTTTGTTGCATAAGGGTGTACTCTAATAGGTCATTGTAATTTTTAGATTGATTGTATAAGATTAATGTGTCTTATAACTTATCTTTTGTTGAGGAATGCATAATGAAATTTGGGTATGCTCGTGTATCAAGTAAAGATCAAAATTTAGCTCGTCAAATTGAGGCTTTGACTAAAGCTGGTTGTAAAAGAATTTTCCAAGAAAAACAATCTGGTAAAAATATTCAGGATCGTTTAGAACTAAATAAATTGCTACAGATGATCCATGAAGAAGATATCGTGGTAGTTATGAGTTTGGACAGACTAAGCCGTAATTCTAATGATATAAAAGAGCTTCTTAGTGAGATAGAACAAAAGGGTGCCACTTTTGATATTCTAGATTTGCCCTCATTTGCGGGCATAGAGGATTTAAATTTACGCCGACTATTAAATAACTTAGTTATCGATTTAATGGCTTATACGGCCGAAAATGAGCGTGCTAAGATTCGTGAACGGCAAGCCGAGGGGATTAAGCTAGCAAAAGCCCGAGGTGCTTTTATCGGAAAACAGATTGAGTATGGCCCTAATTCTTCTAACTTGCAGAAACGAGCTATTTATTATGCGATTGTGAGAAGTTTACAATTAGGTGAACCCATTAGTTATATAGCGAGAATGAACGACGTATCTCGCAGCACTGTTTACCGGATTAAGAACAGAACTTTATAATGATATTTTTTTCGTATTATTATGTAGTTTAAAAAAATATATATTATTTCAAATAAACGGAAAACCCCCAATCCTATAAGTAGTAGAATTGGAGGTTTTTCTATGTATAACAACTTGCCATTAATAATAATTATGATTAACAACATCTACATATTTATTTATGTATATATTTATTTATGTAGATGTTTATTATGTAGATGTTTATTGATTGCTTTCCTATTATTTAAATAATAAGAAAACAATGTATTTATTATGCCTACCAAAATAGGCATAATAAAATTTTTTAACAATATACTCACCCCCTTTTGGGGCAAGTTGTTATACATACATATATAGCACGGGTATAGTAAAATGTCAATACTATTTTGGATAGTAACGTAAATTAAATCAATTACATAGCAAGAATTAATAATGTTTCTTGCGGTATTGTTTACAGAATAAAGAACATAACTTTATATTTTTTTCTTTTTTATATATGTTTTGGAACTTTCGTGTTATTATGTAGTTGTACAAAGTGAATATATTTTAGCAATGAAGCACAAAAGCCATTCCTACCACTAATAGGAATGGCTTTTTTAGTACGGTTAGTTGGCAACTTATTTTTGATTATCGTTGTGCTTGTCTAACCAACAAGCAAATAATTGTAAAATAACTCCAACAGTAACTGGTGCGATAACCAAAGTGAATATATATTTAAGCAATGAAAGCACCCCCTTTCGGGGCAAGTTGCCATTCTTCAGTATAGCATTATGCAAATATTATTTTAGATAATTTTAGCAAATAAAATATAAAAAATCCCATCCAATTTTGGATGGGACAACGACCGTGAGGTGCCTTGCACTGAGTACCCCCCGACGAAAGTCGGGAGTGGTTTAATATTAGGTATATAATTGTATTTTCTTACCACACTATACTATATGGAGCTAGTCAATATTTTTTACTATAACATACATAAAATCATTGATAAGAGATTTTTTTCGTGTAAAATTAATTATGAAATAGCAATTATTTTATTGTTATTGGAATTCTAATCTTGTGTTTATTAGTACATTTAGGGAGGAGGAAACGCCATGGCTACTACAAGTTTTACTAAAAACTTCAAACTAAAAAAACGTTACTCTGATAATTTTGTTAATGTTTTAACTTCAAAAGCAAAGCCGATATTAGATCCTAATTTTAAATCTAAAGCAGTCGATAACGCTGAGTATAAAAAAGTAGTTGAGGCTTTTAAACGTTCTTAATGGAGTTAGACTATGACGTAGTTCCCCTAGAAAGGTTAATTAAAGACCTTGAAAAAAACGATTTGCAGAGTAAATTAAACTTATTTCAGTGTCCAAAAGAAAAAGATTTAGAGGAATTTTTACACTATAAGGCAATAGAATATGATCTTATAGGATATGGTAAAACATATTTAATTTTAGATAAAAAAGAAATTGAGAATGACGTTATTAAGATAATTGCATTTTATACAATTGGTCAAAAATCGATAGATATCTCAAATCTTTCACAAAAAAAGAAGAGAAAGGTTATAGGTGGCAGAATTCCCGGAAGAGATGGACTAAAATCAATGGCTTGCTTTTTAATAGGTCAGCTAGGACGTTCTGGAGAATACACGCATGATCAATTATTAGGAGGAACATTATTAAAGGAATGTTTTTCTACTATTGAAACTGCAAGGAAAATCATTGGTGGTAATTTAATTTTTTTAGAATGCCGTCCAAAAATGTATGGTCTTTTTTATGAGAAACATGGTTTCAAGAAGTTTTCGGAGGAACTGTCTGAGGACGGTTTATTTCAATTATACAGAAAAATAAGTTGAGATCTTTTAATTCTATCTAAGATTTATACTGAATTTAAATTAAAGTAATAAGCGCTGATATATTATGTATAGCCCCTATGCGGGGGCTATTTTTATTCTGGAAAACTATTTTATTAAAATAAACCCCCTACTCTGCAGGATTTTTTCCTGATGCAATAAGCGTGAATAGGGGGATTGGCTTCTTACATTTAAGATAAACAAAAAATCAAGCAATTTATTTATGTAATGACTCCCTCGCGGGAGCCTTTTTATTATCCTTGGAAACCAGAACCAACTTGATATTTTACAGGTATAAACTCAGTAGTAGAAACCTGATAGCACCAACCGCTACCTTTTATGCTAAATAATTTGTCGGCGGTTTTCCAGCGCGATTGCGCTTTAAATTTATCGCCTTGTCCAGTAATTGACTGACCGTCAGCTGCTACTGCAATAGCACATTTGCCATATTTTTGGTTGATCTCAACGATTTGATTTAGAGTAGTACAGCGTTGTGGTAAATAACTGTCATTTCCTACTGCAAACATAGGGCGATCATATTTGTCCGGTACTATTTTCCATGAAACCCACTTCGTTTGATTTAAGAGGGGCGTTGTATCGTACGCCTGCCCATTGAGATGGAACATTGTGCATGCTTCACCATTTTTCCCCTGAGCTTGTACTACATTACAAATGGTAATTGGTTCCGTAGTGGCAAGACCATGCACTAGATCATACGCTAATTGCTGTTTTGTGATACCATGTGAAGCTAAATAATCATAGGGGTCAACGTGATCGCCGCCGTAATTATTGGTAATCCACTGGTGCGACTTAATTCCGGGGGTTCCAGCTCCACCAGCATCTAATGTTAGTGGAATACCATACTGCTGTGCATACGTGCGAGCTAGTTCAATATAAGCCTGATAATCTTTATGAAAGATATCAGAGTTAGCCGTGCGGGCTAATTCGATTTGAACGGGTGAGTAAGGATTACCTCCTAAACACGCCCAAGCTACATAGCCGGGTTCGCCAATTTGGTAAATTTGTCCTCCGCCACCGACGAAGAAAGTAGAATAAGCATTATCATAGTGATTGCGCATATATTGCACTTCATGCAGCACTGCTTGATTGTCATAGACGTCATTTTGATTTCCTGATTCGTGCAGTACAATATATAGCTTTTGAGCAATCCGGGTATCGCCTTCACCGTCACCTAAAGCGTAATCTTTATTGATTTGTAACATTATTATCACCAGCCTCCTTTTCCTGCTGCCGAACTTGTGCGTTATTATCTTTCATTGTTTTTTGCTGTTCAGTATCTGGCTTCCAATCAGCACTAATCGGTTTACTTAAATCAGCATCATTAGTATTAAAGAAGTCGCCGTTCTTAATTGGCTTGCTTCTTTGTGCTGCTTGATAAGGCAGCTTAAAGCCATCGAATAAGCCGACAGTTGCGCCACCAATTAATAAGCCTAAGATAGCCAAGGATAGATAATGGCTGTCACCTTGACTTATTCCCACAACTTCTCCAGCAATAACTCCTGTTCCCATGGATATCCATGGCATGAAATGATTACTAATTCTAGTTTGTTTAGCTGCTTGTGTGATCACAAAACAAATAGCAGAGCTAATAGTAATTTCTAGACCGCTGCCTAAGTTTAGTTGAGTAATAAAGTTCATGTGAACCTCCTAATTAATGTTCTATCAGTTTTTCATCGTTGATTATGGGAAGCGACTTAACTTTTGCGTATAAGGCTTCGCCTGTGCCATTGCCCCCAACACTATGGTAACCATCGTACAAATGCTCGATATTATCTAATTCGCTAATAGTGACTTCGCCACGATAAATCACTTTCGTGCATTGCTTGTACAGAGAATCATGTAAAACAGCCTGTACGGCATCTTCTGTACGGGTAATGCGTGATTCTAATTGTGAGAAGCGACTATTCTTATGCAGCGTTCTAGTCGCTTGTTTAGCTCCTAAATACGCTGAAGGGACGCTTAAAAGCGCGATTAATAAAGTGAGCAGTTGCTCCCAGTTAAAATTCAAAAGAATCAATCGCTCCCTTCCTCTGATTCTTGTAATAAAAAACCCGCTAGTTAGTAGCTGGGCTTGTTGCTTGCGTATTCTCATTTTGGTTAGCGGCGGGCTTTTGGTTGATACCTAGAATTTCATCACACTCGGTTTGAGTGATCGAGTAAGGGACTAAGCTTTTAACGACGTCTTCCGTCATCATTTTCCAATCCTGATACGCTGCTTTTACGGTGTCAAAGGCAAAACTGTGGTTATTCATAATTATTTTTCCTCCTTGGTGGTATTAGTACTATCTAATTTTTGGCTAATTTCAGATAACTGCTTGTTAATGGCGTTTTGAGTCAGTGTTTGATTAACAATGGCCTGTTGCAGCTGTTTATTGGCTGCTAAAGTGGTATTGACCTGTAAGAGCATATTAACATTGGCTTGGCGTAATTCGTCCATTGGCGATAAGCCGCTGGCACTCTTCACTAAGTGACCAGCAGTTATTTTCCACTGCTGAATATTTTCGGCATTAAAATTCGGGTCAGCTTCTACTTCTTGCCAACCCGAAATTTGTAATTGCGCTTCACTGTAAATTTCCGCAAATCCGATTACGCAATCTTTATCATTTGTTTGTACTGCAATTTTCATATACAACACCTCTTTCAATTAAAAATTAATAAGCCGTGATTTTGACAATGGGCAACTGGAAGAAAGCTACTATAGATTTAGTAGAATTGCGAAAAGTGAAAGTTCCGGTTCCTTGGAGCATCATTTTATCATCTCCATTATTGCTGACATAATAGGCTAATTGATTATCAGCAGTGACTTCTAAATTGATCTGGTTTACCTTTGATAAAATTAAGTTAAAAGTAAATGATTGTCCTGAAAGGTAAAATCGATTACCATAACCATAATTCTTAGACGTTAATGTTAGTAATTTATTGTTTTTCGTCAGTTGTTTTTTAGGAATGTTAATTGGCTTGGAAATATCAGGTGTAATACCTAGCACAGCTGTGGAAATTTTTAGCTGATCAAAATCGGTATCCGTAGAATGAATCACAAAGTTGCTTCCAAAATAAATTTGAATACCGTTAGGCAAGTTGGAAAAATCAGAATTTGTCTGCTGTAAGTCGATCTTGGTGGGAGTTCCCTTCTTATTTTCCACGGCAACGCCTGAAAACAAAGTTGTTCCCACCCCTATTCTTCCAGTATCACCATCAGTACTTTCGGCGGCTGGAATTTTTATTAAGTTAGTCTCTGGATCGGTGAAATATTCTTTCACCGCATTACCCTTGCTATTAACTGTTTGGATACCTAGCGGTACTTTAGTAATCAAATAGTGAACTATAGTTGATATTACATTTTGCAATAAAATCACCACCGTTACTGAGAATTTGTAACAGACGTAACTTTGATAAGTTTAAAGGCCTCAGGAGTGCTATAGCGTCCAAGTTGATCGATTATTTGGGAATCATTCACTAAAGTTAGTGAGTTTGAATTAATGGTTAAAGAGCTGTTATCCTTTAAAATTGCATGGATAGGGCTATATTCTTCCCCCGGGGCAATACTTCCTCGAGCCTTCATCTTAAATTTAATGGGAATGATCTTGCCGGCAATTAAATCTTTTTTTAACAAAATCAATGGATTGCTTACATTAAAAGCTTGGTCAAATTGAATATCTGTAGGAGGGTTACTAGTAGGTACATCAGAATCAATATGAAAATTCTTAGAAAAATAAACAGCTATCCCATCGCCAACGTTAGCGAAACCATCTAATACACCTTTTAGTTTCACTTCCCCACTTTGAGCTTCCCCGGTAAATAGTTCTGTTCCGTTCACCATTTGTTCAATTTTGGGCGCAATGGTAAAAGAGTTGATATAAGTTGCCTGAAAAGTGTAGAAAGCACCGTTATTGCCACTAGTAGTTTTGTCTAAGGCGTAACCTTGGTGACAGGTAATAGCTAAAGTTCGGCTATCTTTGACTAAAATACTCATCACCATCGCTTGGGATACTTTAGTCGTTGCTAAAGCTTCACCCACACCATCCAAAGCTACATTAAGGGTTTTACCCACCACTAAATTTTTAGCCAAAATGGAAATTGGATAAGGCACATTTAGCACATACTTACCGGCTTGGGCTTTAGGCTCATTAGAAGCTACTGGAGTGAGGCTTTGTTGGGTGTCTGCTGTTTGTCCGTTAGTTATAGCTTTTTTGAAAATATTCAATTTTATTTGCAAGCCATCACCAATATTCGCAATGTCTTTAGTCAAAACAATTTCACTAGTGCTAGTGGGATCGGTCGTTCCTGACCATAACTGCTCGAGTTTTGTTAAATTGTCACCCGGATTGATATTGACTCCGGAGTCTGGAATATTATCACCGCTAGTACCATTATCACCATTAGTGCTGCTATCACCGCCAATATCTTCGGTTGTTGGAATTTTTATTAAGTTAGTCTTCGGATCGGTGAAATATTCTTTCACCACATTACCTTTATTATTAACTTTTTGGATACCAAAAGCGGCCTTATCTAAAGTTAGTCGAGTTAGGTGTGATAAATAATTATCTTTGCTCATTAATTCTCACCTGCCAATTTTTGCAATTTTTCTAAATCTTTGCTGTCTGTAACTTGATCATCTGTATTAATTGTGCCTGCGGCTTTCGCTGCATTAAACATAGCGGGGAATTGTTTCTTAACTTCTGCTAAGATATCGGGCTTTAAAGTATCCGCTACTTTACCATTAATATCAGTTTTGATCTGATTGACGATTGCCGTTAAGTCTATATTATTGTCCGTCAAGTCAACGGCTGCCTGTGTAGTTTTATTGGCTGTATCCGTGACCTTAATACCAAATCCAGCACGATTAATGGCCTTGGCAAGCAGATCAATGGTGCGCAATGTTTCTGCTTGTGTAGTGGGCTGGCTGGATTGAGTAACACTCTTTAGTAAATCAGCAACACTATTGCTGGGATTGTCCGTCATTTGCGTTTTCCTCCTCATTATCATTTTGGCTATTTAGTTCTCCTGATAAGCGCAATAGCTTGGCCTTATCTTCAGGATTGGTAATGTCATCATCAAAATTAATCTTGCCGTTCACCAACATTTGTTTAATGGCCTGATAAAAGAGCGGCTGAATTTCATCTTTAGTAACAAGACCCTTATCGTTAATCTTTTGTTCAAAGGCTAGTTCCTTATTAGTTAACTCCTGTAATCCTGCCTTTAAAACATCCAATTTTTTTTGACCATCGGCAATTTGAGATTCTATGTTAGTAAGCTGATTTTGATCGCTGGCTAGCTCCGTTTCAATGTGGCCTTTTTCTTGTTTAATAAAATCATCAGTTTTTTCAATTAAGCCCTGAATAATTTCATCAGATACCGTTGCAGCATAATTAACTAAATAATTAACCTGCGAATCGGCATTATCTTGCAACTGCTTAAAATTAATTAAAATGCGTTTGTATTCATCCACATAAGGGTAAGCAAATTCAGGTGGGAAGGCTACATCGCTACCAATAATCAAAATACTAAAATCAAGAGTGGCATAAGTTGTCAAACGGTCTTCAGATTCGATTATAAATTGCGCGGTTTTATAATAACCGGCATGAGCGCTAACTACTGCAGGTGGGCTCCAAACTAAATGACCTTGAGCAGCATCATCAACATTGAAACCTTCCTCAGAAATAATCAATTTTCCTTGTGCGTCACGACCCCGAAAATTGAACATTTTAGCGTTGGATAAATCAGCTGGTTTTCCAGTTTTACCATCGAGAATTTTAATATCAAATTGATAAGGGCTGGAATCACCTTGCCGCATGCGAATCCACTGATAGGTTCGACCTTGGGTAATCAAATCTTTAAAATGTTCTATGAGATGGGTTTGTTCGTCTGTAGTATATTCAGGTGGCAAATAATACGCCTGAGAATAACCCAAAACAAAGCGTAACGGCTGTAGTAAAGGTACGTCAATACGCATAGGGGCATAAACTGCATTATGCGCATTTTCAGGAACATCAGGAATGTTTGGTAAATCGTTATTACTTGTTGGCATTTGTCTCACCTCCATTTTCTAAATCGCCTGTCAGTGCCAGTAATTTCTTTTTATCCGTGTCGTCATAAATATCGTCGTTATAATCATTTTCATTCTCTTCGGGCTTAATTCCTGTGAAACTCGGATTAAAGTATTTATTGGTGACAGTGCCATTCTTCACACGGTCTTCAAAGTTATTAATTTCATTTCTGATTTCATTTAATTTTTGATCTACTGCAGCTTTAGGATAGTAATTTTCGTTTAAAGTTATCGATAAATTTGTATCCAGCTGTTTAATAGCAAATGGAAGAAAATCATTAATCTGTTGAGACCAATTGTAAACAGCTTTGAAGTTATGCCAAAGATCTTCAAAATCAGTTCTAATAGTTTCCCAATTTTCGTTTGTACGATTGAAAATATTATCATCAGCTAGAGATATCCAATCTCGAATGATTTTTTTCTCATCTAATTCTTGGATTTCTGGCATTTCGGGATATTTTAATAGATCGGATAATTTAAATAACTCAATTCGTTCAGCCTTATTGCTCCCATGCCTTTTTATATAAATTTCTCCATCATCTTGATCAGTAATAATTTGATCAAAATGTGCATTCTTATCACGTAGTTTTTTCTTTTTGTCCCAAATTTCAGGAAATTCACTCTGTAGTATGCTATCTGGTAAATTCCATAAATGATTAGGGATTCCTGGATCATTATTCATTTATTCTCACCACCTTTCATTGACTTTTGTTCGCTTAATTCTCCATCATTAATTTCATAAAAAAACATTGTTCCTAAAATTAGAACAATGCCGTTTTTTTTGTCTCTCATGTGGACTTCTACATATTGGGATAAATCTTTAATAAAATAAAACCCGCTAGAATTAATGCTTTTTAAATTGTCTATATCGTAAATATCTAGATTAGCTTGTTTCAAAGAATTAAAAGCATTTTGTAGTACTTGACCAGCTAAATATTTGATCATACTTTGATCATATTCAGAAAACACATAGCCGGCTGGATCAATAAGTGATCTCTGCGTTTTAGAGTGATAGCTTATCACATTTTTAAATTGAACTTGCTTATCATCATCAACATTTAAATATAGATAGTCACCAGTCTTTATTTCTGGCGGTTTAGGTTTCTCAGGAATATTAACTTTATTTTCTGCCATATTGTTTTACATCCTTATCTGTCCATTTGGAATTGGAAAAAAAATCCTTAATAGCATTATCGGCTGCTCCTGGCAGTGCTTCTCCCATGTTATTGGTGCTATTTGCTGCTACTCCTAAATGTGCCAGGGTAGTTGATAGATCGCCTATAACATTTCCAAAAACTATCAACGGTTCATGGTTTTCAGGCGATTGTAGATAATGAGTAGTTTCAACTATTCTACTCGAGATATCTACATCTTTTCGGTCTTTAATCCAGCCACTGTTACCTAGTTGAATATCATTTAAACTGTCTATTAAATGATCTTTAAAGGCATGATATTCTAGTGTAATTTGGATTAATGGGTAGTCTTGAATCTGTTTTTTTAGTTCTGCAATTAATTCAGACTGCGTTTTAGCATTGCTGCCTGAATAATAATCAGCATCAATTAGCCCATATTGTTCAGCATTAGGTGAAGCGTATTCTGCTGTTATTGTCGTCGAACCGTTATCTCCACTTTGAAATGTACTCTCTCCTTCAATATGAGTAGTAATCGTTAAATCATCATAGCTACTGGTCAAAGCTGCTATATTGCCTTTATCGACAAAGACAAATGAATCTTCTTTGCCAATTTTTTTAAAAATATCTATATGATAATTATTAACTGTAAATTCATAATTATAAGCTTCTCGTCCACTATTTAGAAATAGATCTAATGCTCTACCTTCTGGATAATCGGGGAAAGTGTAGCTACTAAATTGATCATGAATGCTATAAGTGAATTGGGTGTTTTGAGTGATATAACTCATAAACTCACTTAAACTCATAGTAATAGAAGTGTCTTCTGATTCATCTTCAATTTCTGGGGGTTCTTGGTCCCCATCACTAGTAAATGTCATATCCTCAGCTTTTACCCATTCATTAGTAGAAACACTATACCAAACAGTACTATTAACTTTTATTTGTCGATCAATTTTCCATCTGGAATTTTCGGGTAAAATTCTGCCCGTTGCTTCTGCTGAAACTGGTGATCTATATACTTTAGCACCTTCAGAGTTTGAAATAGTGCCTACCGCAGTTACTTTTTGGGCTGGCTTGGTTTTCTTTTCACGCTTAGGTGCTTTAATATAGCGGTCGTTTAAATCGTGTAAAACATGTAATGCAGTTATTTGTAAATATTTAACATCACCTAAAGAACCTTCTACACGGTTAGAAATACGATATTGTTGTTGGTTTTCAGGTAGTTCAATGATTGCCCGTTCGCTAATCATTTGAAATCCAATATCATTTTCGGGAAAATCATAAATAGTAGTATCAATCTGAGCAACCTCATAGAGTTTCTCATTAAGGCTTATTTCAGAAGTGTTTGTAATTGGAGCTTCATTGCCTTTTAAATCTCTAATGGTTAACATATACGCCACCTTTTAGTAATAAAAATGAGTATTAAAAGCTATTTCAAAATCACTAGTACAGCCATCTATTTGGAATTTATTCCATCCTTTTTTTAAATCAATAAAAGCATGATTAGTTTGGCTATAAACTGATTTATTGTTGATTATTGGCCATACTCCCCGTAATACAAACTCATCTGTTTTAGATATGCTCTTATAACATTTGAAGCATTGTCTCGTTGTTAAATTATTAATGGTTAAATTACTAGCTGCTCCCTTAAACAAAATGTTATAAGGACGTTCCTCTGCTAGAATATCAATGTTCGAAGCGTTGAAAACTTCAAAACTGTTCGTATTGAATCGATATTTTAAGGGTCGATCCTTGGGTAAGTTCATACCTCCAAACGACCATTTGCTCAAGTCACCGATATTTAAAGTAGTGTCAACACTTTCAGCATAACCATCAACGCAATTTAAATTAAAGGATATATCACCTCCCATGTGCCAGTTATTATAAAGTTCGAATGGTTGCTGCTCAGCTACAACTTTCCAACGGATAGTTGGTAAACGCATATCAGTAATATAAAATGGTTCCATTGAGTTAAAGATATTAAAAAAATCATTACGTTTAGTAATGATTGTTAAGTCATTGGAAGCTATAACGTCACACTGGAATGGTATTTGACGTTGAGATACTGTTGTTCCAACTAATCTTTGCCCATACTTACCGATCTGTACTGTTGAGAAGTTATAGGCAGCTGACGGGGGTTCAAATTTGATCACCCAAATACCTAATTTTTGCAAATCGTATTTAGTTCCATCTGGTTTTTCAACGATTAACGTTGGATTAGTCATTTTCTATGTTGCCCCCTTCTGTCAGTTTGAATATTAATACTTTTATTAAGCATCATTTGAATTTTCGGGAAAATAGCAGTACTAATTGTCATTCCATCAACTTGAATATTAACTTCACAATTACCTCTCAGTGTCTGTCCAAGTTGTTTCAAGGTATCAGTTAATTTGTCTATGCTCTCTAAGGATTGGTCAATATTATTGCTATTGTTCAAGTTCATATTATTAGAGACGCTGTTGTAATTCTTTGCTGGCAATGGACGATAACCACTTGCCATCTCAGGAGTTATCCCCTGTGCTGGCAAAACAATTTTAGCCATAGCATTTGGTTGATATTTTTGTACTTCAGATAAAGCTTCATTAATTAAAGGCACGGCAGAGCTTTTTTTAGGATTAATAACCACCTCTGGGTTATTTTCTGATATTGGATATAATCCAAATCGATCGATCCAACCCCCATTATCATAACCATGACCATGGCCTAGAAAATATAGACTAGGACCATACGTTGCCTTTGCATAGTTTAAACCAGCAAGAATATTATCAAACCCATTCATAATATTGTGGTGACCAGGTAATGCATAAGCATTAAATGTTGGAGGCTTAACTTGCATTAGTCCTGTGGCATTACCATCTGGTAAGCCATCATTACCACCAATTACACTAGGATTACCACCTGATTCTGTTTGGATTTGGCTTAAAACTTTATTAATCATGGCTTCAGAAGTTGAAAGACCCAGCATAGCCAAAGCACGTTCAACCATTGGACGCCAGCGTTGGACTCCAGACCCTGGGGGATTAGCTGTTTCTTCAATTAATTTCTTAAGCCAATTAGTTTGTTGCTTTTCGACAGATTCAGTAGCAGTACCCATTTCACTGTTATTTCCAAAATTAGTCATATCAAAATTTGTATTGATTAGTTTTTCCCAAGATTGAATGGGGTGTTCTACCCATTCTTCAATGTCACCGACAGCTTTTTTTATCCAGTCCCACGCAGTATTTAACCAGCTTCCGCCTGTTCCATTTGCAAACATTGGTACACCAAACGCAGCTGTTGTTTTCTGAATTTTTTTAGTTTCAGCTCCTGAAAATACCTGAGAAAATTTAGGCAAGTGCACTAGTGTTGGATTTGGTGGGGATATAGCATACTCATCGTTCCCATAGCTAATTAATTCAGGTTCATAGCCATCACCAACAATTGCAGTTGTTGCCTTTTGTAGAAAGCCTTGTGTACCATTTTTAAATAAATGTAACGGGTCGAAAGTTACTTTGGTCCTGGATTTAGCTTTATGGCTTGAATATTTCTTTTTACTTCCTAATTGATTACTAATATTGTTTGCAGAATCAATTCCACCATTAAAGTTGCCATTTACTCCATCCTCAATATTTGCAGATATTCCAAGTGGTGACCCCCCAGTATCGAATATTCCTTGCCCAAACAAAATACTGTGATTTGCGCCATGTTTGTGAGGCTTATCAGTTGGTGTTAGATTAGATTCTGCTTTATCTTTGACATTTCCTGCTGCTGTAAAAGGATTATCAATTAAATCCTGAATTCCTTGCCCAAATTGCTTTGAGAAATCATTTCCGTGTTGATTTGGTTGATCTGTTGGTGTTAGATTAGATTCCGACTTGTCTCTTACATCGCCTGCGGCATTAACAGCAGCTCCCTTATTATCAGTCATACCATTTGCATAAGACTGAATTGTATTGTTACCGTTTGGAAATTCATTAAGTTTAGTAGACTGGTCTATCAGTTTTTTTAGTGCCTTCATGAATCCTTTGACACCAATTTTACCTTGCTCAAATCCTCTTACTAAGTCATCAATATTGCCTTTTCCAATTGGCCCTAAATTAACTTTAGCGTTCTTATTAATTTGGTTTTGAATCTGTTGCATTGCTTTGCCTGTGCCGGGCAAGCCTAATTTAATACCAGTTGCTAACGTTTCAATGTCGGATTTTCCAAGATGCGAAAGATCCTTTTTGTAAATCGATTCCAGTTGTTTCTGATAGTGATTAGCGATTTCTTGTGGGTTAGTAATACCTAAACTCATAGCCTGTTGTAAAGTTGCTAGATTTCCTTTACTTATTTGGTTCAATTTGGGTGTTTGGCTATAAATTCTATCAAGTGTAGCACGGAAATTATTTTTTAATTCAGTTTCGTTAATGATTCCTGATTTCAAAGCATTTTGCAGGCTTTGAATATCGTTTTTGCCTAAATTGCTTAGATCTTGCGAGTAAATTTCTTGTAATTGTTTTTGATACTTAGCTCTTAGGTCTGAAGCGTTGATCTTTCCATCTTTTAGACCAGTGTTTAAAGTTGAAATTTCTTTCTTGCCTAAATTTGATAAATCATCTGGAAACAGTTTGTAAATGGAGTCTCCAAAATGATTTTTCAGTTGTTTCAAGGAAACTAAACCATTCTCATAACCAGACTTCAAACTAGCTATTTCACCGTTGGAGACCTGATTTAAATCTTTTGGAAACAGATCAAGTACTTTCTTTCCTAACAGAGGCTTCAGGTCACTTAAGCTAATAACTCCAGCTTGTAGACCAGATCGTAAAGCTGCTACATTATCAGAACCTAATTTCTTAAATGAGGTTAAGCCTTGATCTTTGAAATCATTAATCTGTGACTTGAAATATACTTTTGCTTCTTGAAAGCCCAATTTGCTTCCAGAATTAAAGTCTTGCCAAAATTCTGCAGCAGTTTTTTTGCCATACTTACCCAGATTAATTTTTTTAACACTATCGGAAAGGTCAAGCCCCCATTTTTTAGCTACTTCACTTCCATTAATAGAACCGTCTTTAAGTCCTTTAATAAAGGATTCATGAATAGCTTTTGTGTCTTTCTCAATTTGGGAGGCTGTTTTAGTAGTCTCAGCAGCGAGCTCTTGGCGATCTAATTCTGCTTGAGCTTTTGCTTGCTTAGAATTGAGACCCATTTTTTCGTAAACTTCTTTTTGGGATTTCTCAAACTTATCAAGATTTTTTTCAATTGTTCCATGTGATTTCTCTTGATCAGAAATATATTTATTATTTTGAGATTTAACTTCTTCAATCCACTTTTTACGTGAAACATAAGCACCTGTCAGTACAGACTGATATTGCTTTTGACCTGTAACATCATATTTAACGGCGACATCATTAATATTTTTCTTAGTTTTCAGATATTCAGTACCGTCATTTTTAAAGTGATCATAAGCTGCTTTTGTAGTTTTAATCCACTCAATATTGGCCTTTGATCTATTACGTTGTTTTTCAGCGTCAAGTGCAGCTTCTGCTTGGTTATATTGCTTTTGGGTAATTTGATTATGTTGAAGCATACTTTCGAGCTGTTTACTTTGCTTGTTATAATTTGCTTTGGCAGCAGAAAGTGCTTTATTTCGAGCTTTATCAGTGGCTGTTAAATCTTTATTTAAATACTCTTGGGTTATCTTATTACGATTTTTAACATAAGCACTATAAAGTGCTTCTTGATCTTTAACGGCTATTCCAAAGGCTGAAGTTTGACTTTGAATATAGTTTGTTGCCTGCGTAAATGACTCTTTTTGTTCATCAGTCATTTTAGAAAGATCTCCGCCAGTGGCCGTTAAAATGTCATGAATTGTACGTTTTGCTTCATTTAATTTTTTAGTGGAGCTATCAATACTGCTTTTAATTGATACGTCAATATTTGAAGCCCATTTATTACCAATTTCACCAAATTGTACACCAATTGCATTAACAGTTTCTTGCCCTTTTTTGTTAGTTCTTTGATACTGTTGAATTATTAAATCAGCCATTTTACTATATTTATCAACTGCATCATCTGACAGCTTTTTAGACTGACTTACGGTTGCATTATCTAATTGCGCTAAATCATTAGTTGCTGATTGACGAAGCTGATTAAATGAACGCATAGATTTTTGCGTTCGATAATCAACAGCAACACCAAATTCATTTAAGATTTTCTCATGCTGTTTAATTTTTTCTGAATGTTCTTTACTTGCTTTTGCAGCTAAATAGATAGCAGTGCCCAAAACACCAATTCCAGCAACTGCAACAGCTGCAGGGCCTGCCATCGCTGCAATTGAAGTACCTAATCCAGTAGCAGCAGTGCCACCGCTTATCATAGCCTTACTTGCTACAGCAGCAGTTCCAGCTAAACCACTACCTCGACCCAAAAATTTAATAGCCAGTTCGGCACCTTTTCCTAAATTCCCAACACCCTTAGTAACATGTCCTAAAGCTGAAGTTACAGGACCTATTGCAGCTGCAAGCAATCCCATGTGAATTATATTTTGCTGAGTCTGTCCATTGAGTTTTGAGAAGCTATTAACCATGTTAGTTAGCTGCTTGATAATCGGAGTTAAAGTTGGCAATAGCTTTTGACCAAATTCAATTTCTAACGCGTGTAATGAGGATTTGAATTGCTGTTCGGTAAAATCATTAGTCTTACGCATTGTCTGATTGTACTTGTCAACCGTACCAGTAGAATGTTGGATTTCATTTGAAAGACTCCGATAGCGACCAAGGTTGGCATCCATTAAAGTCATACCAACTTTCATATTCTCTTGCCCAATTACATCATACATAAATTTTTGACGTTCCTTATCAGTCATACCTTGATAAGCTTTTTGCATATCTCCCAGAACATCGAGAATATTACGCATTTTACCGTTTGAATCGTACATTTGAATATTATATTTCTGTAAATCTTTTGCAGCTAAGCCCGTACCTGTTCCAATTCGGGTAATCATTGAAGAAAGACCAGTTCCTACTGAACTTGCGTCAATACCAGCAGATTTAAGCCTTCCAGCTATTGCTAAGAAGTCATTAGTTGAAATACCCATCGCATGCATTGCCGCTCCAGCATTACCACTAATTTCTTTTAAATCACCCAATGACATAGCAGACTTGTGGGTAGCCTCAGTCATTTGGTTCATGATTTTATTGCCGTTTCTTATGACAGTATTGTTAGAGCCCAAATTCATACCGAATTGTTCAAGCATTGACGAAGTCAGCTTAATTGATAAACCTGTTTTATCTGAATTAGCAGTCATTGTTTTCAAAAGCTCAGGCATCATGCCCATAGCCTGTTTTACGTTGTAACCATTCGATACTAATTCGAACATACCTTCGTTAATTTCTTTAGTTCCAACTCCGAATTCTTTCGACCATTTCAGTGTTTCTGAAGACAGTCGTTTCATAATAGTGTTAACTTGGTTTGCTGAATATCCCTGGGCAACAACTTCTTTTCGAATATCAGCTAGTTGATACTGATAGTCAGAAGCTGCTTTGGTGGCAACACCCATACCAGCGACAATTGGTAAGGTCATTCTTGTAGTAGCTTTACCACCAATGTCGATCATAGTATCGCCGGCTTTACTCATACGTTTTGCAAATAAATTAGCTTTATCAGCTGCGGCTGCCATTTGTGGGGTCATATTGCCGATTGATTTATTTAATAGATTGAAATCAGTAGTTAATTTAGCTTGTTCTCCTTGCAAGGCTTGGTATTTATTTCGAGCTTTCTCAGTTTGTTCAGAATTAACTCCAAATTGTTTTGTGTTATCAACAATAGCTTTCTTTTGCTGTTCTAAAGCATTATTAACTCTGGTTAACGAAGCTCTTAGAGAAGCTTGTTTAGATAATTGTGCCTGATACTGATTGCCAGATTTTGCTTGAGCTTGAGAAAGATCATTAAAATATTTACTGGTAGTTTTTAATCTTTCTTGAAGCCTATTGTAATTGCTGCTATTATTCCTTACTTCCTTACCTAACGAAGAAGCTGCGCTGGTAGTTTTTTTGGTACTTGCAGCTAGAGAATCTAAGTCTTTATTCATATTTTTGTTAATTTTGATATTACCAAAAGCTTTAGCTGTTTCTTTTGCCGCTTTAAGTGCCTCTTGGTTCAATACCTTAATATCAATTTTAACAATACCAGTATCTGCTTCCATCTAACTAATCGCCTCCTTTCTTTGTCCCTGGTTTTGGTAATCGCCCTTGATCTTGCAGTTCTTTAATCTTTAAGAATTTATGTGGTTGATCTAGTGGCGCTAAAATCATTGCTAATTCATCTGCTGTTAATTGTTCGTTAGGTTTAGATGTATGCAATCCGTAAAGCAATTTCATTTCTTTTAAAAAGCTTTGCTGTTCTTCAGGCATTTTTTCTTTATCAATTTTAATCGTGCGATACATAGTGACTTTCCTAAAAAATGTTTCATCAGTTAGGCCGTTAATTAGCGCATTGAATTGAGACCAACTTAAAGATCTTTGAACGTCTGACTTAGTTAAGTCTATGTTGTATTGTTGAAGAACGGCCGAGTAAATTAAATCGCTGTCTTGTTCATAATCAAACGCTTGGGGTTGGTGCTTAGTCAATTCTGCTCGGCGTTTATCTTCTTCTGTGTAAATAAATTGATCGAATATTTGTGTTAGCAAGTCGTTTTTTTCTTTAATGCTCAGATCTTCTAAAGAATCTTCGATAAAACAAAAAAGCGCTAATTCTAAGCGCTCTAAGGTGTCTAATTTCTTGTCTTTTAAAATTCGGAAACATTCGAAAACTAGCGGAAAAGCTAAGTTAAGTTGATAAATTTTATTTTTGAATTTGATCTGATTTTTGTTTGATTTGGTTATCTCCATTTTTTAACGCCTTAATTTTATTCACATATTGCATTCTATAATCTACTAAATCCTGATCGTCATTAATTGAAACTGATATTTGTGTAACAACTTTTCCTAATACTACTGTGGATTCCTTACACATTCGATAAATATCTTGACCTGCATTTTTTCCAAATATATAGTCTAAAAAATCAATATAAGCGTGAGTCATTTCTTTAAAAGACTTTTCGGAAGCATTAACTACCATTCGGTCGAACTTGTTTTGCAGCTTATGTTCCTCATGTTTGTAATCTACTTGATTTAACCCTTTCAGTGTATTTTTACTGCGAAGATTTTGCAGTTCTTCGTCGTAAGCGGCAATTTTTTCTTGAACCTTCTGCTCTGATTTGATTTCTCTAGTTTGAATTTGATTTACTTTAAAATTAAGTTGATTAATAGTTTTATCGGACATATCAAGAACATATTTTTTACCACCAATTTCAAAATCCAGCGTTGATTTAGGTATTTCAATGACTACCATTTTGATTACCACCTTTTATTTTTTTAATTTGATATGTATAAAGGCCTGCAAGAGGCCTAATTAAATTAAATGCTTGGTGTTGAGCTATTGCTATCTGCACCATCTGAGCTTGTGTTTGTTGTGTTTGAAGTAGGCGGCGTGCTTGTATGGTTACTAGAACCATTGGCAATAGCAGATTCTACTTCGTCTTTATCCTCAGCTTCCGTCTGAGCTTCTTCTAAGGTTGCTGGGCGTGAATTATCCATGTCTCCATAAGCGTTTGAGGCTAGGTTTTCAGCATTATAAGTTTTCACAGAACCATCAACTTGCGGCTGACGTAAAGGTACATGAGTAATGGAAGCATTTTGGCACGGTGTTTGTAATAAAATCTGGTTTAATGTTGCCTTATCAGATTCTTTAATAACAGTTGGAGCCGCATTATAGGTAGCAGTAGCTTTGAAACCACCATTATCGTCTGCTGCACCACCACCATCGTCAATATCAGTGAAAGTTGCTACTCCAAATTCAGAGCCAATCAAACTTAATGATCCATCAGAATTCTGCGTATATTCATTTTTGCGGAACCAAAGTTGCCGGCGATTACCGGTACTATATTTCATGCCGGCAATCAAGTCTTGTGCTGGATTGTGGAATGAACGATCACCTGAAATATCATAAGATGCTGTCAATCCTGTAACTGTTGGTTTCTCAGAGCCACCACCATTGTAGTATGCATTATTTTTCTTTTTATCTGTATATTTTGGTGTGATATTACTAATACCATCGCCTAAATAGTGCCATAAAATTGGTTGAGCAGGATCAGTTACTTTACCGATCCAGTACTCATAAAAATAGTTATTTAAAATGTCACCTGTGAAGTTGCGATTACTTACAGGCGTTACTGTTGAATCTGTCATAATTTACCTCCGTATTTATAAATTAATTAATGCTGTAACATTAAAAGTTGCTTGATAGACTGCATACTGGATAGCACTAGGGTCTTTACTGTCAGTGACTAATCCTACATAACGAGGGGTTAAAACCATTTCAGCATTTGCAAATAAGAAAGTATCATTTGCAGATTGAATTAAATTTCTATTAGCTCGTTGCATAGCTAAATTAATCTGATTTAAGGCTTTGACTGCTTCACGCCAACTAGAATTTTTAGCTTGCATAGAGAAGGCAAAAGTGCGTTTTTGTCGTCCATTGTAATAATTTTGTACTTTTTGCAAGGGCTGCATGATATAAGTGATTGAATCTCCAGCGTGTGAAGGTTGCCCCATTTCAATTTGCGCAAAAAGGTTCAGTGTTTTGTCAAGATAACGCGCCACTTGTAGGTCTAAATCGAGTGTATTATCCATTTAATAGTTTGCCTTTCACAAATTTTTCTAATGCTCCAGGATTGGCTTCTAATGCTCTTTCTACCCAATGTTCAGTTGCTTGTGGGTGGAAAGTAGTTGTGTGCTTAAAGCCAACGCCTACATATTGATAATGTGCGTATAACTCTGTATATAACAAATGTGCTCCCATATCATCTTGAATAACTTCGGTACTATTAGATAAGTGCCCGCTTAAAAATGGAACAAAAGGTGTCGATATCTCTCGAACTTTTTCAGCAGTTTCAAGTTCAATGTTAGCTATGTTGTTAAGCCGTTTAACCCAACCACCCAGTTCAACCGTGTTAATCATGTTAAAAGCACCTCCCAATGGTGCGGCTGTTTTTCTAAAGCATAAACAGCTGCTATTTGTGTTACTCCATGTTTTTGACCGTCAAAAATAATCGTGTCATCAATTTTCGGCAGGTAATTGTCCTGATTAATTGAATTTACACGATCAATAAATAACATATAATTAGATCCTTGAATGGCAGGCGTTTCAGAGCTTAATTCTCTCTTGTTAACAGGTTGAACTCTTACTCTGTTTATTTCGTGTTGTATTGTTTGACTATTATCGTAAATACCGGTTGCTGGTGAATTTTTATTATGAGTTTCTTCAACCTGAATATTATGAATTAACACAAATGCTGGGATTGGTGAGTTAGAATCCATATTGACTTATACCTCCATATAACAAACCAGTTGGTCGCAGATAGTTGTAAGCTTTAGAGGAATATAAAGAACTTGGACCACTGCTACCTGAATTCGCCATACTGAAGTTACCGACACTTAAACTAGTTACAGTGTGATTAGCCTTTGACATTTCAGTATTGCCGCCCAACTCGGAGAAGTATTCAACTTGTGCGCAGACAGCTTTCTTAACACGAATTTGATCTTGAGTAAAAATTAAGTCTTCTAAAACGTGATCGTCAAAATAGCATCGGCACCAGTCGTTAACAATATCTATAGCCTGATCCACATTGTTATTAAAGAAATCTTCACTAATAGTTTTCCCATGGTAAAAATTTGTATAGAAATCAAAATCAACTAATATCATTTGATTGCCTCGCTAACAGCGTTATTTGCTGCTGGAACTGGTCTTACTAGAATCTTTAGAATCGCTATTATCGGTTTTGGAACTGTCACTATCTCTGCGAGTTACCACTTTACGAGCAGGTTCTTTATTAGCTGTAGCAGTTGTGCCACTTGGAGTAACGGCAGCAATGGCTTCGTCTTTAATTACCATGAATGCTGGAGAGAATGTGGCTTTGATAGCTGACATATCGCGTTCAGCCAAATTGATTGGTTGGTTATCTTGTCCCACAATTGTTGTTAAAGTTGCTTCAGTTAATATATCAAAGTGAATACCTTTCAAAATGCCATAATATACTTGATTCCAATCTGCTAGAATTTCACTAGCCTTTTTCTTGTCCCACGATCCTTTAGGAGCCCAAGCGATTGGTAAACCTAACACATCTGAAGGCGTGTTATTGGTCGGCTCAGTAAAGATGGGGTGTCCCATTTGATCCAACGTAGACCGATATTTAACACGTTCTGAACGCGGTGCAGCGATTCCATTAGCATCTAAGTCGTTCTCTTCTAAGAACGCCATTGCTTTAGAAATATCATCATATTTGTTCGCTGTTTCTACAACAGTTCTAGGAGTAGAACCGACCATAGTCGATCCAATAACTGATTGAGGGAAAGGCGAATCGTTGCCAAATAAAACTGATTGATCAAACTTTTTATAAAATGCTTCTGCAATCTCAGCCTTCATTAGTGAGAAGAAATCTGTTACTGAATAGTCCAAATTTTCTTGTGTGGTTGGAATGATTACAGCCATTTTGTGGGCTTCCATCCAAGCTTCCATCCATGTTGGTTTACTAGTTTGAATCTTTTGACCTTCACCAACCCAATAGGCTCCAACTCCTGACATAAAAGTGAATTGCTGGCGTGGTTTAGTCATTGGCACCGCTTTGGCCAATTTCATAATTGCTGACCCGTTCTTTACTTCAGTAAGAATAGAATCAGATAATTGTTCTGGGATATAACCGCGTTTGGCGTCCATCATGGTGGTTGTATCCGGATTAAATGTTTCTGACATATTTATAACCTCCTAATTATTTAGTAATACGACCAGCGTTTAATTTTTCGATCATATCGCTGATACTTGATTTTTTGCTTTCGTTTGTTGAGGTGACATTATTATTAACTACCGCTGTTCCGTCTGATCCCACCTGCGGCTGATTTTTAAATTGAGGATTGTTAGCTAAAACCTTTTCTACAGCCTTATCAAAAGTTTTAGCCTCTCCTTTATCCACCTTGGCTTGTGCAAGTACTGTAACATCATCAATATGCTCATTGACTACTCCAGCTTTGAGAACTGCGTTAACTGCTTGAAGAGATTTAATCTGGTTATTCAAGGATTTGTTGCTTTCATTAGTCTTTTGTAATTCAGATTTTGCGTTCTCTAAATCAGTTTGGTTTTCCTTGTCAGCTTTGTTCTTTGCTTCGATAATGCTTTTTAAGTCCTTAGTAGAACTAACTCCTAAATCCTTTAATAAGCCATCAATAGCGCCTGCCTTAATTTCTTCTCGATCTATTTCTGTCTGAGAATTATTAACTTCAACGTCAGAATTTCCGCTTATTTCATCATTAGCATTGTTTTCTTGTGCTTCTGCCATGAAAATCTCCTTTCATTTTTGAGTACAAAAATAAGCAGTTTAGAGACTTGCTAAGGTCAATTAGTCATAAGGTCTAATCTGCTCACGTTTGTATTGACGAGTTAGGTTGTATTTTGTTGTAAAGCTGCGGACGTTAGCTTGAGTAGCACGCACTCTCTGATTGGCCTGGTTTATTTGTTTCTCATCGCCAAACTTCTCGGCGGAATACTGTTGCCGTTTTGCAGCACGAACCTTACGCTCCAAGTAACGTTGTTGCTGTGTGAGTTGATATTGTCTTGCGTTCTCTTCATCACTAACATTTTCAGGGCGTTTGAATTCTCCGCTATCTGGGATATAAGGCATTAGATAGTGTCGGCAATTAATACCACATAAACCGCCAGCTGTGCCATAATTTGTCGCCTCTCGAAGGTTTTTATAGTTGTCACTTGATCCTTTGAAGCAATAAATATTATCTTGATAAGGTCTGTGAGTTGGGCGACAAGCAGCGTGAGAGCTAACCCTAACTAATTTACCGCCGTACTCTTGAAACCTAGCCAATTCTGATTCATTGCCTACTTGAGTGATTGCATTACTAATGACCAATCTTGTATAAACCTCTGGATCCCAATGTTTACCTGCTCGATCGATTAAAATTGGGATCCCTTTTTGTGCCGCCTTACGGCTGGCTTTGTAAATAGCACGATCAGTGGTCATTCCTTTGCCCCCACGATTATATTCGGCCATTGTTTGGTGAATTATGCTTTTTAAGGTATTTTCAGTATTAGTTTTTAGATTTCTCTTGCCCATTGCTAAATATTTGGGATCAGTTTCAATGTGTTTACGGACAGCTTTATTTATTGCTTTTGAATCTTGCAGACTAGTTACGGGTTGTTTGGGTAACACTTTAGAATTGAATTGGCGCCGTAACCATTCTTCTTCGGCTGTAAGATTGATAATTCCGTCGTCTTGAAGCTTTTGTTTGAAGTCAGCAATAACCTCGTTCATAACCTTATAAATTTCTTGAGCAGTTTGCCTACCGAAAATAGCCTTTTTGCTAAGCATTTCTTGCTGCCATTTTTGGTAATCATCGTTGTTGTCTTCTAGCTTATGTTGAACAGCCTGAACGTAAAGATAATTAATTAATTCAGCCCATAGATTGTCTTCAAGTTTTGCTAACTTCGCAGCACTAATATTAGCAATAGCCTCAATTTCCCATGGTTGCAGACTCATTTGCATCACCATCATTAGCATTATTATCTAAAATATCTGACATATCGCCTTGTGCCTCTTCATCTTTGATCGATTGGTACCATTCTTCCGCTGTGCTATCAGTTAAGTCATTAGCTCGCTTAATAGCTTCTTTTTGAGGCATTAGTGGTTTATCACCTGCCAACATTTGATAATACTTTGCATTTTCGGTTCTATCTTGAGCAATCGAATCATCAAAACTAATAGCGATATCTACATCTGTATCGCCCTCATATATTTTAGAAGCTTTTCCCAATTCTAAAATAGTAGTAATCAGCTTGCTTAAGCCATCTTCTAAAATAGTTTCGTGACTGTTCTTGGATTGATATGTGTCAGAATTACGGCTAATCACTCCTGTTGCTGTTTCTAGTCCTTGAGTATTGTTATAACTAAAAGTGCCCGCACTGAAACCAGTTTGAGCAGCTAAGATATCTAAGAGCGAATTAATGGTTTGAATTAATTCTGCATTACGTAAACCCAAGGTTATGTCTTCAGGCTTTTGTGTGCTTGAATTTCCATTTAATCTTTCAGCATGATAAGCCTGAAATACTTCATCTTCAAAATCAACAGAAGAATGACGCTCGCCTGTTTTGGGATCGATTCTCGATTTCAACATCCAATCAGGAGCTATTATTCTTCTTCTGCCCATCACCATTTCTTGCATTAACATATCGTAAGACTGGTCTAGTTCATGCAATGTATCTTCTGCATTTGCATAAATTGAAATACCTAGAGGACTGGACAAATCAAAGTTGTTAGCAAGGTTAGGCTTTAGATAAACAAATGTAGGGCGTGAATAAATGCTTTTTGGATACTTGGATTCAGGCTTTAAGTCATTTCCATAAATAATTGAAAGCGGGACTTTAATACCTAAATCATCACCATTATTAATACTTTCATACAATTCGTTTTTGATTGTATAATTATCTGTATCTTCTAAGTGCCATTCTAATAGTGTGTAATACTTGCCACTTTTGGCGAATTTGGAGATAATCACACATTCAGAAACACCATTTTCATCTTGAGAAATAGGGAAAAAGGAATCTGCAGTGGCGAATCTAATTTTGACTTGTCCTTTATACACATATGATCTAATGGCCATACCTCCAGTAGCATACATGTATTCTAAATGTCGTTCAAAGTTGTTATAAAAATAATTTTCATCCAAAACTTCATGAATAAACAGATTAGCTTTAGAATTATCAGGATCGTCAGTTTGTACATTCTTTTCAGTAACTAAAATGTTAGCCTTTTGATTAAATACTAAATTCGACATTTTTTTGGCCAAGATTTTAGGCATTTGTAATGACATGAAATTACGGCTATGATAATTTCCAGACAAGTCATGCCAATTGTGCTTTTGCCAAGGCTGGTTTCCTTGATAAAGTCGTTCCCAGTTTGCGATATTGCTGTAGAAATCACTATCGATCAGTAGCTTAGATACGTCACCAGCTTTCTGAATTGAATTAATTAATCCCACTTTTGCTAGCACCTCCTTTATTTTGACCCACATTTTTTGAAACATTAAATCACCTCACAGTAGATCAGTGTCATAATTTGCGCAGAAATAATTAGTAGCATATCTGGCTTCATCCATTGCATGATTGTTTTTATCAACGGGAAAACCAGTATTTTCATCACGTACATAGGTACCAATTTCTTTTAAGAATGAATAGTGATCATACGATAGTGGGTGACCATCTGAGTCAACTACATTGACATTAGGTACTTTGACCAGCTTAAATTGTCCATTAGCTATCAGATTTTGCATCCTTTGAATGCCCACTTCAATTCCTTTACGGCCACCTTGTATTTCGTGAGCATTATTGTTAGCTTGTTGATTGTCTAAACCGACTTTTATCAGCTCTTCACGCAATGATCTCGCTGCAGGATCGACAATAATGGTATTGCTATAAATCTGGTAATAGTCTTGGCACCAATTGACAAAGTCCAGTAACTCGGCTGCATAGGTACTCATTGCTTTAATATTGCCAGTCTCACGTCCACTGTGATAATAGTTGGCCACTCTGTTTAAAACGAATTTATATGACCCATCTTCAAAGCGACGACGGGTTACTATGTTGCAACTCATGGTGGTTGCGTCTTCTTGCCCAGCGTCGGTAGAGAAGAACATTTCAATAGGCTTGCCTATAAGAGTTGAGTCAGTCATAGTTTTTTCATCGAACATCGCATAAATAACGCCTTGTGGCATAACACGTTCGCCCAGCCAATCCCGACGATATAAATAACTATTACCTAAAAACTCCTGTCTAAGCTCGTTTAGTCGTTCTTTATTAAAGGCGGGGTTGTCTTTCATAGTCCAATGACGCCATTTAGCGTGCCTCTGTTTAAATAGATCAAGGATAGGGTGATTGGGTGCTGGTGGGTTTAAATCGGCTAAATGATAACGAATATGAGCTTTTGCTGTTCGCCTAAATGTTTCATCTATAAAGTCTTGATTCATGAGATCAATTTCTGTATAAGCCACAGATCCTAAAGACATGCCTCGAATGGAGTTAGCGCTGTTCGCTTTGCCTCCGCCTTTAAAGTAAATTTTTTTGTGTCCACTAGGTAAGTCTATTGACAAGTGATCTCCTGATCTATCACGCCTCAAATGTGAGCAACCATCAAATATATAGGCTAATCCTAATCCATCGCCTTCAATGTAAATGTTGTAAGCTATCTCCTGATTGTAGCCACTTACTAAATGCTGCTCATCTTTGGATAACAAGTAAAAGAGTGCTAATCGCATGCAAGCAACGGCACTCTTACCACTTCTGATTGCTCCCTCATTTACTTCAAAAGTATGATCAAAAGGACTCAACAGGAACTCTTTTTGCTTAGGAGAAAACGAAAGCTTGTTAATTGTCGGTTTCATCATAATGACCTTCATTTTCTTTAATTAATTCATATAACTCACTTATTAATGGGTTATAAGTTTGACTATTTTCTAATTGATTGGCATTATATTCAGATATCCGAGCCTCTGCTTTAGCTTTTTTAGCATCTGCATTAGCTTTGATTGTATTAGCTTTATTTAACGCAGCGAAGTTTTGATCACGATACTTATCAGGCTTTCTATTACGTAACCAGAAAGTGGCCGCGTTAGTATCTGGTGGCAATTGTTTCACATATTCTGCGGTTTGAATTCGTTCTCGTGTTGGGACCTTTTCTATAGCTTCCTGTTCGATTTCTTCTTGAGTAGCTTTTGGGTGATCTAATTTATAAATATTTTTAAATTTGGTTCGCCGATTTTCCAAAACATCTTTTTTGACATCGACCATTTGATAAGTTTTTTCAACAATTGTTACCCCACATGCACGTTGAAAAAGTGAATTTTCTACTTGATAGTCTGCTACTTCTTTTTCTTTCTTAAGGGCCTCTACAATCTCTACATGTTGTTTCTTCCATTTGTAAAGGGTAGATGTACCAATACCCATGTTGTGTGCTATTTGTTTATCAGTTAGACCATCACGAGCCCAGCCACCAATTTTTATTAATCCTTCTTGGGTAATCCACTTCTTATATTTCGCTTGAGTCATTACATATCACCACACCTCCTACTATGATTATTTGATTGTTTAATCCTTAAATAATTGTTTCTCATGCTTGTTGAATGCACGTTCTAGCTTCCTGACATCACACCCACGTTGTTTTAGTCTTTTTATTGTTAATAGCAGGTAGTTATACTCATCACGCCAAACGTCGTTGTTTTGAGCTTTAGCTTTGTAGATATGTTTGAACGTTTTCTTGATATCTTTTACAGTACAAATTTTGTCACGATATTCATTTAGCAATTGCTTATTAATATTGCCGTCCAGTTCTTCTACGTTACGGAACCTCAGCATTGCACTTGCTTCACCTCCTTAATTGTGAGTACAAAAAAAGCACTCATCTGAGTGCTTTAATATTTTTTGATCCACCTATATATAATCAGAGCAATCAATATCGCTATTACGAATACTATTATTGTGCTACATAGCATTGCTAGTGCCAATCCTGTTGAAATATGTAGCTGAAATCCTAGCATATTTAATAAAATTATTATTTCTGGAAGTGATATACCCATATTAATTTCCTTTCTCTTTCATCAACCAATTTGAGACTATATGTGATTATTTTTCACCATCTCCAAAAAATTTAGCCCTTACATTTGCTTTATATGCCATTTAAATGAAATTCATGACCAATTACATTCAACGAGGCTAAAATGGCTGAAAACGCCGCTAAAGAGGGTTTTAAGGGTGTAGTTCAAAATACCCCCCTTTTATTGCCTTTGCAAAAGCAAATATTCAATTTATATTGTAGAAAGTGCAATATTTATTGAATAAATCACGATTTTTGCATTTATATTGTGG
Organism: Bombilactobacillus mellis; assembly: GCA_013346905.1. Lineage (GTDB taxonomy): Bacteria > Bacillota > Bacilli > Lactobacillales > Lactobacillaceae > Bombilactobacillus > Bombilactobacillus mellis_A. The sequence continues at coordinate 2,563 of JAAEDX010000004.1, read as the reverse complement.
AAACTACAATATTTATTAAATAAATCACGATTTTTGCATTTATATCATGATAGAATGATAAAATTTTCCCATACATCAAAAAGTAGATTTTATCAAGCATCTTGCAACCTTTATTAACCTTTGCTTTTGATAATCGCTTAGATTATTGTCAAGCTTCTCAAGCAAGGGAAACTTGAATGATTTTCTAACCTCCTTTGAAGTTAATCCCGTCTTAATGTTGCTTTTCATAACCATTTTTTTCAGAGTTTGTGAGTCAATTAACCCTAAAAAGCTTTTAAAATCAAAAAATGGGTTTAGAGTAGGGTGCCGGCAGTACTTAAAAATAATATTACTATTCTGCTTGTATACATGGATTATACCCCAATGTTGAGGAACAAAATTAGATATTTTATTAATATATTTATTGCCAGTAACAATATAATTTTTTTCAAAGGTCAAGTCATATTCTTTTATTTGATTAGGCAATCTGTCCAGAGAGTCATAATCGCTTTTAATTTCAAAAGCATTTATATGACTATTTATGGCTACAATATCAGCTCTTGATTTGCCAGAATAGGTAGTATATTCTTCTCTAATTTTGGCATTCTTGAACTTTCTGATATGTTTTAGAACAGCCTCTCTAATATCATGGTCATTTAACTTTCTCATTTTCCCGCATGCCAAAATATGTTCCTCATTTCCAATAACTTATAAAATTAACTTTTATAGTATCTTTCATAAGTCTTCTCAAAAATATCTTTTTTTACTGCCCATTTTTCGTTATCAACACCGGTAACAATCCAGTCTCCTATATTGGCGTGCATTGTTCCCTCTAAAGTTTTGATATCAACTGGCTTAGTAGTTTGATAAGCTTGTACTGGTATTCTCTTTTTTACAAAATAATCCAACCGCTCATAACCTCCTAATCCTTATATATGTAGTTGGGTGTAGCTGCTTCCAAACAGCTAAAACACCCAGTGAGTATTAATCTTGCTAAATTATGTTCATGTGAAACACATTTTTTATTTTGCCTTTCGGCAATGCCTAACTGAGGAGTCGAACCTCACCTTATTAGTAACCCAAGCATACTCTAAACTTGGACAGTACCGACTGAGCTAGATTGAAATGTTTAGCTTAAATAGGGGGACTTTTTACACATCCTTTTATAATTTATTTTTGCCCATGGGCAATTCGGCAAGCCGGGATTCGAACCCTTTTATATTTTATGAGAAGGAATACACAATGGCATCAAAAGTAGGTTATATGCGCAGCCCAGCTGCATTACTTGCCGATAACAGAGGCTCTCGCCTCTTGATTTTTCCTACAATACCATTTTGCCTTATTTTTTCTCCAAAAGTTTACGCGATTTCTCCAAATTCTTACGCGATTTCTCCAAATTCTTACGCGATTTCTCCAAATTCTTACACCAAATTTACACTTTTGGTTTTTCGTAAGCATGAAGATCGTTCTCGTTATTACTAAATAATGGCTCAGCTTGAACCTCAAATGCATCAGCAAAGGCATTACAGGCTACCGTTTGCATTTTATAGTATGTGCTATAACTGGATATGCTCAGCTGCGCCATAATTACATGTAGTTCATAATTTTTAATAATTCTTTGATTAAGGATTATTTGACTATCATGCGAACAGGATTTTATTGAGCGATTTACAGCTTCTAGTATTTTGCGATTTTCAATTAACTTAATGAATTTATTCTCTTGCGGATTTTGAAAACTTTTAGCCGCGGGTGTAGCTGATAGGACAGGCGATTGTAAATTTGTACCAGTCATGGAACAGAGCCTTCTGTAATCATCACTAAAAAACTTCAGTACATTATCTTCAGTTCTCTTCATATCAACCTGTCTAAACAGAAACATTTATTTCCTCCCGCTGTGCTTTGGTTTTTGAAATACTAAGCTAATTGGACTTCTTTTACTAGTGCGTGCAGCATTCGAGCAATCTCTGAAGCATCTTTCACACCTTTCGTGCCCTCAAACAAGTAGGCGTCTTTCGGATTTACTGACAAAGCTATTTCATTAATATAGTCATTACTTTTACCGGTATGGCTATAACCCTTTAAAAAAAATTTACCACACGTAATTACATAATATCTTGTCATTTTTCATCACCCTCTGCTTTCTTAATTTGTGGATTCTTCAGTCATTTATAATGCATTTGTATCTTTCCCTATGGAAACTATTCCTTGAAAAATTGGCAATATTTGCTGTGGGACAACTGCATTTCCTAGCGCTCGTAATCTGTCCACCCCGATGGAAAGCCCATCATCATTTCTCCGAAATTTGCGGCTTCCTGAGGTGATCTCCTTAGTGCCTGAAAGTAATAAGTGAACCGCATTTTCCCTTTTTTTCTGCCACCTTTTGGTTTTAGAGTTCTGTGTAAACTTCCTAAGACATCGCTCTTCTTGACTCTGACCCATGCGTCGCCATCTGAAGCTAATGGAGTTGGCAACAATAAATGTTCTGTAGCGTTGGTGAGGGGCTCCGACGGCACAAGCTGGAAGTACAAATGTCCTCGTTTCGTAGCCTTCATCTTCCAAGTCAGAAAGCGTTCTGTCGAGCCCC
>JAAEDX010000003.1:0-53103 GCA_013346905.1 Bombilactobacillus mellis | reverse complement strand
TTATGCTCATGACAGTGTGAAATCAACAATTCAAGCAAAAAAATTAAAATGGAAGCCTAAAGTTTATCAATCTGATATTGATAACGTGCATATGATTACCCCTTATGAGCTACAGAATTACCGTAAGACAGCTTTAAAAAGTGGATACGGTGACAATTACGCTGGTTATGTGAGTGTCCCTCAAATCGGCTTATATTTGCCTATTTGAATGGTGTTAATATGTATACTTTAGCATTGGGTGCGGCTGCATATTACCCTAATGAAGTACAAATCGGCGGAGCTGGGAATTATGTACTGGCAGGTCATAATATGAACACATCCTTAAATGTCTTGTTCAGTCGTGTTCCCAATATTAGAGTTGCTAAAAATTCTATGATCGTTCTTACAGATAAGAAAAAAAATTACTATTATCATGTTACAGATAAGAAGCTAGTAAGACCTTATCAACCAGTTATTCGGGAACTATTACTCCAACAAAAAAATCAGTTTTGTACAACGATAAAAACAAAAAACAAGTAACTTTATTACCTGTAATTATAACGGTACTAGGCGATGGTAATTATTGGACAGTATGATTATGATCAAAAGTTACAACACATAAATCAAAAATAATTTTTGAGATAATTGTATTGACAGTATCTCAAGCGAAACCTATAATACATTTATGAAAGCGTATAACATGAATGGGAGGAACAAAAATGAATAATACGCATATGATAAGATATAGTATTTTACTAGCATTAGGCTTAGCTTCTGTAGCAACTGCGAATACTGTTAATAACGCACAAGCAAAGAATTATAATTATCGAGTTGTTACGGTAACTAGATCACCTTATGCTATTGTTCATGATTCTACGGGTAAGGAAGTACACAGGCGAGCACTTGCACTCAATAGCGATTGGCACAGCGACAAGACTATTACTGTCAATGGGACTCTCTATTATCAAGTATCCACGGATGAGTGGTTGCGTAGTGAAGACGTGAAAGCCAATTGGGATCCTGCTACGGGGCAGTTGAAGCAAGAAAACAGTCAACAGCAGCAGAAGCTTGTGGCAAGATTAATAGTAATGTAGTTGATATTTACTATGATAATGGTCTAATATTGGTCGAGATGATGGTCGGTTCAAAGTTGGAAGTGCTTGGACGGTCGGGAAAGTTTTCAAAAATATGCAGGGAAAGTATTTTTACCAAGTATCGAATATGAATATATTAGCAGTGACGACATGGAATTGAATGGCCAACCACAGAATGTGGTATATTATCCAGCATTTGCTATGTCCCTGACAAACCTAATAATGGTTCAGGAATAGCAATACTAATAAACCTGCTAATCCTGACACTAATAATTCCTCGAACAACATTATATTCATCATGAGCCAGAGTCGGCATATCAGCAGTCCTTAATCAATGCAGTGAATGCAAGAAGACGGGCTTTAGATTACCTGATTTGGTAGTAAATTCTAAACTAATGCAGGCGGCTGAGATCAGAACTAGTGAACAATATAATGCTAATCAGCAAGAGAATCTTCCTACTCGTCCTGACGGATCAAGTGTCTACTCTGTATTAAATGAAGTTGGCTATGACTGGAGTTATGCAAGAGAAAATGCTTGTATATTAGATACATCTACTAGCGTTGCTCAAGATGCTACACCGGATGATATGGCTAGAAGTCTAGTAAAAACTATTTATTATTATAGTGGCTTGGAAAGTAATTATACGTCTCCTGAAGCTAAAGATATTGGGGTTTCCATTCGGTATAATAATGATAGTTCATCAGCTTATACTATCATCGAAGTGGGTGCTCAGCGGTAAATGATAAGAAAAGAAAGTAGAGTCAACGATGACGGAGTATTAAAAGGTAAGATTGATATGGATTTAGTTACTAAACTTCTACAATCCGACGTAACCACTTATCGAATTGGTAAAATTACTGGTATTAGTTTAGGCAATTTATATCAGTTGAGACATGGTAAAAGGAAGATTAGAAATCTTAAAATTACAAGCGCCTATCTTCTAAGCGAGTGTGCTAAGCAAATTGGCATTAAGTAAAACTTGTAGGTACAAAAGGCTTTACTGTAGCTAGGAGTGGTTGGCTGCAACATAAAACAACACTTTGAAATAAAAGTGTTGTTTTTTATTACCAATTTTTAGGGGTGATAGCTAAACATTCAATAAAATTTTTCGGGTAGGTGATGCGATAGTTTTTATTGAAGCAAATGAAAAATAAATAAGGAGGTTGCAAAGATGATAAATATATTGGGAAATCTAAAACGTAGCTGGATATTTCTGTTATTAGGTCTTATTGGGCTATCTTCTTCTGCTGTACTGCTACAAAAGTATATGCAGGAGCTGTACAGGTTGATCCTAATGATTCTAAATTTGTGTCACGAAATAATTTAATTATTGCTAAGGATGTAGAAACATCACAAGCAGATATTAAAACTAATGGTGCTTCTGTCACTACGAATCGTATGACCGGCAACAATCGTCCCTATTGGGAACTGATTGTGATGGTACGGAACTTGTATTTAACAGTCCTAGCGAGATGGAAAAAGCACAAATTAGAGTTCAATACGCAAAAGCTGTAGGAACCTTTGGAGGAGCACCCATTTATGCTAATTTATTGATTCACGATATTAAAGCGCAACCTGATCCCCCAATTTACGTGGAGTCGAATAAGTTGCCGAGATGGAAATTCAGCGATAAGTTGTACGACGGTTTTTCCACTGAAGGAGTCCTGCAGTTCCGTGTGGATTTGAGTTTCACAGACGCCAATGGAGGTTCCATTAATATTGGAGCAAACAATAAAAAGAGCTATGTTACTATAAATTCACTGAATCAAGCAGGCGCGCAAGTAGTTAATGGCAAATCCACCCGTATCTTAATGGGAAACGAATTTGTTAATTACGAAAAAATGGGACTTTGCCTTACTACAAAAGAAATGATAGTATTCTGCAAGATTATACGTCACCTTGGTCAAGTGATCCCGTAATTGGTGGTCATAGAGACGCGCAAAATGTTATGGACAATGCTATTTCGGATCAACAATTTGAAGATGCTTTAGGAACACCAACTTTTCCTAAAGCTTCGGCGAGTTTTCAAGTGGAAGGCAATACGCTTCATTTTGTAATCGGTAATTATGCTGATCCCAAAGAGGATTTACAACATTTAGGTGGCAAATTTGCCTATTATTCCGGTCAATGGACAGCCTTTAGTTCAGCAACGTTATGGAACCCAGTGGCAGAACAGCCAACTAAAGATGTCATGCAAAATGATACTGATGATCCAACCAACCAAAAAAATTATCATTCCATTAACAAAAAGACTGTTTTGCCGGGTGAAAAATTTGAATATACGGTTGCTCAAAAAGTTGGCAAAATGAATGTCACTATTTTGAAAAATATAACACATTCACCATATCAGATAAATTACCTGATGAAGTCAATTATCTCAAGAACGCTTATGTAACTGATGATTCCGGTAAAAGATTGGATGCTAACGCGGGAACATTCACTTATGAAGATGGGATCTTAACCTATGCTTTCTCCAATGACTTTTTAGAAAATACGATGCCATATAAGGAGAAACCTATACTGTCCATATACCTGTGCAAGTAAAGAATGATGTAAAGCCTAATATTGAAATCAAAGATATAGGACGGACACAAATTGACAAAGATAAGGCTTCCACTAATGAAACGGTTAACCCCACGGCGAAGATACTGAAAATAAGATTACCAAGAAAATTTTCATGGGCAAGTTTAATCAAGTCAAGGATTGGGATTCCATCTTTAAATCTAACGGTGGCTCCACCCCTGATAAAACTGATACTGCTAAAAAGCAAGATCAAGCTACCACTAAATCTTTACGAAAGTTAGTTCGTGACGCTGATGCGAACGGTGATTATGATGGCAAAGAAGTCCTGCAAGATCAACAAAAGATGACTGGTAAGGATGATACAACTGATATTCATTTTATGGTTCAGTTTAAATTTAGTTCGCATGGTGATTATCAGAGTTTAACCCTTTTAGATAAATTGCATGATGCCTTGAAATACAAGGATGCGAAAATCATTACTGCTGATAGTAAGGATGTTACTAACCAAGGGAAATTAGATTTAGATTCTAGTCACCAGCAGGTTACCTGGACTGCCAATGATCCCAATCATTGGCGGGCAAGACTTTGTATATGTATCTGACTGTCAATCTGAACAAAGATTATAAGTATACGTCAGAGTTAATTGATTCGCAAACTGGTAATTACAGTATTCCTAATGACGCTTCAGATATTATCGATAATAATACTTTTACTTCTAATCAAGTGCACGTGATTATTCCTTCTGATAGTTTAATTCCTGATCCAGTAAAATCAGTAGTTGATCAAAATGGTTACGATATTAATCATAAAGAAGTCGCCAATGGCGATATTCTCTATTACCATATTGATCAAAAAGTTGGTAATCTCAAGGAAGATCTACTCAAGCCTTATAAATCTTTTGGTATCAGCGATAAATTGGACGCTAACCTCAAATATTTAGATTCTTATGTCATTAACAAAGAAACTGGTAAGAAGATTAGTGATTCTAATACTACCGAATATGATGCCAAAACTCGTACGGTTTCTTGGACAGCCAGTCGGGATTTCCTCGATAAAGTATGCCGCTCAAAGGTGAGACTTACGAATTAGTCATTAAAGTACAGGTTGATGATACCGACACGTTAAATAACATCGCGAATGGAACTAATATCAGTTCCGTTGATGGCGTTTTAGATATTAAGAACACTGGTCAAAGAATCATTAATGATAAACCAAAAACTACTAATGAAGTTGAAAATCCGGTAAAACCGAGGTTCCTGATAAACCGGTGAAGAATGTGGTTGATAAAGACGGGAAAGATATTAACCACAAGTAATTTCTAATGGTGACACACTTTATTATCACGTTGACCAGCGTGTGGGTACCTTAGGCAAGGATTTGATTTCGCGTTATAAAAAATTCAGTATCTTAGATAAATTAGATGGCGATTTAGATTTTGTTAAAGCCTATTTGGTTAACAAAACTACTAAAGAAGTTGTAAGTGATCCAAGTGAGGTCACTTTTGATGAAGCCACTAATTTAGTTACTTGGACTGCTTCAGACGAGTTTTTGAAAAATATGCTTCTCAAAGGCGAGACTTACGAGTTGGTCATTGAAGCTAAGGTTAATATCAAAGATCCTAACCAAAATAAGTCCAAAGATTCTATTAAGAATACGGCAACAGCTAATGTGGATGACAACCCGCAAATCACCAATGAGGTAGACAATCCTTTAACACCGCCTGATTATGCACCTGAAAAAACCGTTTTGAACAACGATGGCAAAGATGTTAATCATAAGGCTGTTGTCAATGGTCAAAAACTTATTTACCATGTTTCCAAAAAAGTCGGTACTTTAGGCTTTGGATTAGCACAACGATATAAAGAATTTAGTATCATTGATAAGCTCGATAAAAATGTAAAATTTGATTCTGCTTATGTACAAAATGCTGATACCAAAGCTAAAGTTAGCAACCCAAGCGAGATTTCTTTTGATAAAGACAGTAACACAGTGAAATTTACCGCTTCTAATCAATTTTTAAGTCAAATGCCGTTAAAGGTGAGACTTACGATTTAGTAATTGCGTCACTGTAAATGTGAAAGATGAAGATCTGAATAAAGAAGTAGAGATCAATAATGTTGGTTCTGTCAGTTTAGACAATCAGCCGCAAGATACTAATACAGTGGATAACCATTACAAGCCAGTAACGCCAGAAGCACCTACTAAATCAGTTGTGAACCATGATGGAAAAGATATTAATCATCAGTTAGTTTCTAATGGTGATACTCTTTATTACCATATTGATAAAAAAGTAGGCACTTTGAATCAAGATTTGGCTCAACGTTATAAAGAATTCAGTATTACAGATAAGTTGGATCATAATCTCAATTTCTTGAAAGCTTACGTGGTTAATAAAGAAACTGGTAAGACTGTCAGTCAGCCAGCTGAAATTACTGTATCTGATAATACGGTTGTTTGGAAAGCTTCCGCTAATTTCCTAAAATCTATGCCGTTAAAAGGTGAGACTTACGAATTGGTTATTGAAGCTAAAGTCAATGTTTCTGATAAGACCAGTTCTACTGATGAGGTAACTATTGAAAATATTGCTTCAGTTTCAATAGATAACCAGCCACAACAAACTAATGCGGTTGATAATAAACTGAATTCTAAAGGTCAAGCACCAAAGCCAACTAAAAAAGTGGTCAATAAAGATGGTAAAGATATTAACAATACAACTGTTAAAGTTGGTGACACCCTCTATTATCATGTTGATCAAAAAGTTGGCACCTTAGGCAAAGATCTTAGTGAACGTTATCCTCAATTTACTATCAAAGATCAATTGGATCAGCGTTTGACTTACGTAAATGCTTATGTAATTAATAAAGCCGACGGTAAGAAAATGAGTAATGATAGTGAAATAAGCTTTGATGAAAGTAGCAACACCGTTCTGTTTACTGCTTCGCCAGACTTTTTGAAAGCAATGCCGCTTAAAGGTGAGACTTATGAGTTGGTCATTGAAGTTAAAGTAAATAAAGGTGCAGCTGCGATTGCAAATGCAGAAACTCCAACGGCTTCTTCTACTAATGCGGCGGTTACTAATAAGTCTGATCAGGATAAGATGACAGCTGATCAAACAACCAAACCAGTACTACTGAAAATGGCACAGATTCCGATGCGGCGGCTGATGTGCAGATCATTAAGAATGTAGCTACTTCTGATTTAGGCAATAATCCTCAGAATACTAATGAGGTAGTAAATAATTTGAAAGGACAACCAGTTGATAATCCTAAGAATAATGAACAACCGAAAGGTGCAATGCCAGAAGATGAACCATCATATAAAAAGATGGCACAAACTGGTACCAAGACGCTTTTCAATTGCTTATTTGATTTTGTTATCAGATTAAATATTTAGCAAAAAAGAAACTGAATTATAAAAAATTCAGTTTCTTTATACATAAAATAGTTGACATATCCCAATTTAGATATATAATGAAGTTAATTAAAGGAGGGTAAGTTAATATGAAACACACACATATGATAAGATATAGTATTTTACTAGCATTAGGTCTAGCTTCTGTAGCAACGGTCAATACTGCTAATAAAGCACAAGCAAAGAATTATAATTATCGAGTTGTTACAGTAACTAAATCACCTTATGCTATTGTTTATGATTCTACGGTAAGGAAGTACACAGGCGAGCACTTGCACTCAATAGCGATTGGCACAGCGACAAGACTATTACTGTCAATGGAACTCTTTATTATCAAGTATCCACGGATGAATGGCTGCGTAGTGAAGACGTGAAAGCCAATTGGATCCTGCTACGGGAAAATTAAAACAAGAAAATAGCCAACAGCAGCAGAAGCTAGTCGGCAAGATTAATAGTAATTTAGTTGATATTTACTATGATAATGGGTCTAATATTGTCGAGATGATGGTCGGTTCAAAGTTGGAAGTGCTTGGACGGTCGGGAAAGTTTTCAAAAATATGCAAGGAAAATATTTTTACCAAGTATCGAATAATGAATATATTAGCAGTGACGACATGACATTGAATGGCCAACCACAGAATGTGGTATATTATCCAGCATTTGGCTATGTACCTGACAAACCTAATAATGGTTCAGGGAATAGCAATACTAATAAACCTGATAATAGCAATACTAATAAACCTGCTAATCCTGACACTAATAATTCTTCTAACAACATTAATATCCATCATGAGCCAGAGTCGGCATATCAGCAGTCCTTAATCAATGCAGTGAATGCAAGAAGACGGGCTTTAGGATTACCTGATTTAGTAGTAAATTCTAAACTAATGAAGGCAGCTGAGATGAGAACTAGTGAACAATATGATGCTCATGTGAGGGTACTATTCCTTTTCGTCCTGATGGCGAATCTTGGTGGTCAGTTCTAAGTGAAGTGAACTACGATTGGAGTTACGCAAGAGAAAGAAATTATGTATTAGAGGACAACACATTTGATCGTTCAGATTATGCTAAGCCAGAGAATATTTCTCGTGGTTTGATATCTTTGTACTCTGATACTTATGAAAGTGATTATACGTCTCCTAAAGCTAAAGATATTGGAGTTTCCATTCGGTATAATGACGATAGTTCACTAATTTATACTATTATTGAAATTGGTGCTCAGAGGTAAATGACAAGAAGAAGGAATATAATCAAAGACAACGAAGTATTAAAAAGTCAGATTGATATGGATTTAGTTGTGAAATTATTACAATCAGAAATTACTTCATATCGCATCAACAAAGATACTGGTTTTTCGGTTGGTACTCTTTCTGATTTGCGGACGGGAAAGAGAAAGATATGTAATCTAAATGTCCGCAGTGCTTATCTGCTGAGTGAATATGCTAAGAAAAACGGTATAAATTAGTAAAAGTACCACAGAAATCATTCTGTGTACTTTTGCTTTACGGAAAAAGGGGAGAACATGTCTAAGGAATCAGTACGACCTTATAAAATCAAACAGCTAAAATTTAATGAATTGTCCCAGCATCGGGTGACCGACTGGCTTTTATATTTGGCTAATCGCACCCAAGTAACTAAGGAATTGGGTATTGGTCGTAATACTCTCTATCGGTATTTGGACAAAATTAAAAAAGAAACCAGCGGCATTGAAGAAATATTTACCTTTAAACAATTGCAGACTTTGATCAGGCTGGAAAATGCTGATTGGAAAAAGTATATGACTCAAAAAGCTGACTTGGCAGCTAAAGCAAATTTGGATCAGCAAGAAGCGCAATTAACCAAAACTTTGCATCAATACGGCTGGGGAGAAATTACTGATAATCTAGAATTTGCGCAATTAATTGATTTACAGCAGGGTAGTGCTGAACAAAAGCAGCAGGCGTGAGCAATTTTGCAGAGTTGGCCAGCTGCTAAGCAAAAGAAATATGACAAATATCAAAAGCAGGTGCAAAATCATGAGTGAATGGCAAACAGTCTTACGTGCTAATTACCAAAGCTTTTATTGTCTATTGTCTGCAGTTTATCAAAGGGCAAACGAAAGTCAGACACGCGCCAAGCCTTTGTTTACTGAAAAAGATTCCTGCGAAACGAAGAGAACTTAATAGGGGTTGATGGAGATGAATAATAATGAAAAAATTATTAATTTACTACGAGGATATGAAAAATTACAGGAATTAATGCCGTCATATTTAAATAATTTACAGCAGATTAAGTTATATGATTCTCAGATCAGATCTTTTATTAGGCAGATTAAAGTTGATATTTTACTTTTGGAAACGGAAATTAACAAGAGACTAAACCAAATTAATAAAAATCAACAGCAATTGCAAGACTATTTATTGCAGGTTAAGAAAGAAGCAGCAGATCTTAATGAAATCTTCTTCGATAGTAACAATAAGTATTCCGGCATATTAACTGAGATTTCTACTTTACAGGCGACACAGATAAATACTAATTATTTAAATAAACTGTCAGATTTATTAGTTAAAGAAAGAACAGTTAAGACAACTGAATTACAACAAGAACTAGAACAAATGAATCGATTACTTAACCACAGGCCTGAAGAATACACAATTTTAAAAAATTCAGCATTACAGGCAGCTGAGTTAAGTACCCAAGTTATTAGTTATCATCATTTTCAGCTAAGTAATGATAAAACAGAAACTTTATTACAGTTGCAGCAGTTAATTGCTACAGTATCAGCTTTGGATATAGACAGTAATTCTGTTTCTTCCCTAAAATCAGCTGTAAATTCATTAATTTCACTAAAACAACCTCAAATGCCTGATCCCTTACCATTAATTGAAACTATTCATGTAATTAGAAATCCTAAAAATTATATTTCTCGAGGTTATACGGTTTTGGAGATGGTTAAACCAGTTTACGCTGCCTTGACCAGATTAAGAAAGGATTAGTTAATCATGCTCAATATCGTGGCATGAACAATTCATGGCAGCATTATGTTAATACAATGGATAATTTAAATGACTACTATCAACAACATTACTGGCAAAAAGGCGGAACACCTAATAATTTTCATGGTCATGATTCGCGTTAAATAAAAATTTATAGTGGGGCAAAATAGGCTAATCAGCATCAATCTAAAAAGTATAAGCTAAAAATTGGTAACTTTAGTGCCTAATCATGTTATAATAAAGACATAAAAAGAGCTGGTGCTCTAACACCAACTCTTTAGGTAGAGCCGTTTAAGACGGTGACGCATTTTTAGTTATTTGTTAAAATAACCGCTACTCGTCAAAGTTTGGGCGGTTATTTTTTTGGCTTACTTTTTATGTGTAAGCTGAACAATTAATGTAACTAAGGCAATAATTAAATTGCCGAAAGTCAGCATTAATTGTAACGCGTCCTTAACGGACACGAGGCTCCTCCTTTCTTTAGAATAGTTGTGGCTATGATTTTTTACACCATAGCGACCACCTCCTATCAAAAAGAGCGCCACCGCCTTGACTTCTCTACCCTTTTAATTATACCATAAAAAGTGCTTTAATCCCTGATAAATTAAGGATTTAAGCACTTTTTAATGTTTTTAAGAGCCGTTGGGAAGACAGAAAAACTCTGCTTGAGGCGTGGGATTTTAATTTGATTGAATGAGAAGCTCATATTAGACATTTATAGGGCTTCAGCTCTTGTTTAGACCATTTATATTCAAAGACTAATAAAATTTAATGACGGGGTAAAATAGAGCTAATAAGGCTAGTCAGCATCAATTTGAAAAATTGGTAATGAGTAAGTAGAAAAAGTCCAGTAGGTCTATTGTGATTTTTATAACTAGCCCTGCTATAATAAAACTGTAAAGAGTTGGTACTAGAATATCAATTCTTTACATAGAGGCGTAAAAAACGTTGCCTCATCAGTTATTAAATAGCTTTAATTGGCTAAAGTCTCGGTAGTTATTTTTGCTTATTTTATAAGCTCGATAATTAAAGTGAAAAAGTACCCTTATTCTTGATAATAAAGGATGGGGTACTTTTTATGTTTTAATAGCGTTATTAAGATAAAAAAACAGTGACCTTATGTTGTTAGTTTTCAGATTGGTTATAGCATTTAACAGCAAGGCGAAAGAGAGCTTCTGAAGATGGTGACGCAGTATCAAGTTATTTAATTAATAACCGCTACCTGTCAAAGTATAGCGGTTATTTTTTTTGCTTATCTTAATAAGCTCAGTGGTAAAAGTACCAAAGGCCAGCATTAGTGGCAACGCGTCCTTGACGGACACGAGGCTGCTCTTTTCTTTAGAATAGTTGTGGCTATGATTTTTAACACCATAGCGACCACCTCCTATCAAAAAAGAGCGTCACCGCCTTAACTTCTCTATCCTTCAATTAACCATAAAAAGTGCTTTAAACTTGATAGTTTAGAGCATTTTTTAAACGCTTAATACAAAGATCATAAATTAAATACTTACCATATCCAACTAAACATTGTCATAACTCTGTTTTATAATAACAATGAAACCGTAATCATATATACATGTATACATGCGGTTTTAATTTTCAAAGAAAGGAATAAGTTAATGAAATCAAGAAATAAATATCATTGTTTAGTGTTCTCTTCCACTTTTGTGGGATTGGTCTGTGGTTTAGTTTTAACCCACCAACAAGCCTATGCTGCCCAGACACCACCAGTTAGTAATCAGGAGAGTCAGATTACAGCTGTGACTGCGTCAGATAATAATCTGACTAAAGCAACTGCGGTTAATCAAGACTATTCTGCTGAAAATATCTCAACTTCTGCAGTCAGTGATCATGTTACTCCTAGTACTTATAGCAGTCCAGAGACAGGCTTAGCTGCTGAACAGCAGCCCGCTAGTTCAGATTCAACAGCTGCTGTTGCCACACCTAATACTGGTGCAAGAGGACCAGCAGTCAATGGGACTGCTACTTCAACTAATCCGGAAAATAATAATTCCACTAACCCTGCTACTAGTTCTCCTAGTCCGGATACCGGTAATTCTGCAAGTACTTCAGTTGCAGCTTCTGATAATCAAACTAATAGTAATTCCAATACTACCTCAGTGTCATCTGAGCAACCGGATACTAATATCATAGCACAAGGAACTTGGGTACCAGTAAGTGGATTACACCCAGGAAGGTGTAGATTATATTCTACATTTACATGCCGGCACTTTAGGAACTCCAAAAGAAAATGAAGGTATTGGCAGTCTGAATGAAGCTTTTGAGCAGCAACTGACACAAATCGTGATCGATCCAGGGTAATTGCCAATCAGAATTCTAGTGGCTTATTTAGGAATTTAAAACATTTACAGACTGTTCAAGGTTTAGAAAACTTGGATACGTCACAGGTTACTAATATGTCTAGAATGTTTGAATACTGTGAAAGCTTAACCAAGCTGGATTTAGGTTCCTGGAATACTTCCAATGTCGAAAATATGAGTTGGATGTTTAATGAGTGTACTAATTTAATTGAACTTAATTTGGATAATTGGGTACTTTAAAAGTTAATTATGATGGCTTTATGCTATGTTAAACCACTGTAAGAGCCTTTCTAAGCTGGTATTGGGACCCAAAACTATTTTGACTAGTGCATTACTGCCCGATGTTCCTGAAATTGGCACCAAAGTTTCAGGCACTGATAAAACAGTAACAGCATCTTGTTGGGTGGCCACTAGTGGTTATCAGCAGGGCAACGATATACTTCTACAGAGTTAATGAAAATACGGATCGTGATCAAGCTACCACTTATGAGTGGGCTAGTCAGCAAAATAGCAACTCTGATCAACCAGACAATAATATCATAGCACAAGGAACTTGGGGTACCAGTAAGTGGGATTACACCCAGGAAGGTGCAGATTATATTCTGCATTTACATGCCGGCACTTTAGGAGCACCATATGGTATTGGCGGTCTGAATAGAGCTTTTGAGGAGCAACTGACACAGATTGTGATCGATCCAGGGGTAATTGCCAATCAGAATTCTCAGAGATTATTTAATCAGTTATATAAGTTAAAGGGTATCCAAGGTTTAGAAAACTTGGATACTTCGCAGGTTACTGATATGGGTTGTATGTTTTATTACTGTTATAACTTAACTAGTCTAGATTTAAGTCATTTTGATACTTCGCAGGTCACTTATATGACTGGGATGTTTGAAAGCTGTATGAACTTAACCAGTCTGGATTTAAGTCATTTTGATACCTCACAGGTCACTGATATGTCTTATATGTTTGCAGGCTGTAATAACTTAACTAATCTAGATGTAAGTCATTTTGATACCTCGCAGGTCACTTATATGTATGCGATGTTTGATAACTGTATGAACTTAACTAGTCTGGACTTGAGTCATTTTGATACCTCGCAGGTTACTAATATGTCTTTTATGTTTGCTGGCTGTGATAGTTTAACTAGTTTGGATTTAAGTCATTTTAATACTGTCCAAGTCATGGATGGGTATGACATGTTTTATAATTGTAATAGTCTCAATCATTTAGTTTTGGGTCCAAAAATTCAATTAATTGATCAAAAGTCTGAACTACCAGCAGTGCCAGCAGCGGGTACTAAAATTCCCGGGACAGATAAAACGGTAATAGCTCCTTATTGGGTGGCTACCAATGGCTATCAACAAGGGAAGCGTTATACTTCGGTCGAGTTACAGCAGCTGACCGGTCGGGATCAGGTCACTACCTATGATTGGGATAGTCAACTACCTTATCAAGAAACGGTAGAGTCGAAATCTGTTACTAGAACCATTAATGTTCATTATCCGGATGGTCAAGTGAAAACTATCCAAGATACTGTGGATCTAAGTCGCAAAGTCAAAGTTAAAGCCGATGGTTCGAAAACCTATGGGGAATGGTCCACGGCCCAATGGGAAGCTTATGCAGTACCGGAATTGGCCGGTTATCAAGCCAATCAGTCGAAGATTCCAGCTCAAACTGTAGATAGTAATACCACTGATACGACTATTAATATTTTATATGAACCTATTGCACAAACAATTGTAATTCAGTATCTGGATCAAGGACAGGTAGTGGGTACCCAAAAGCTGATAGGTTACACCGGGGAAACCTTAATTCCTAATTATCATGCTCCGCAAGGCTATGAGATTATATCTTCACCGCAACCAAATATCACGGTAGATGCAACTGGTACACAAATTATTCAAGTTAACGTTAGTCATAAAATCACGCAAAGTGCTGAAACTCTGACGAAGACTCGGACTATTAATATTCATTTGCCTAATGCTACGGAAAAAACCTATCGTCAGGTAGCCGTAATCAAACGCAATGTCGCTGTTGATCAAGTCACAGGTTCGAAAAGCTATGGGCCATGGCATAATAATAGCTGGGATGCAATGGATATTCCAATTATAGAGGGTTATACAGCTAATCAAAACAGTATTGCTGCTAAAGAGGTTACAGCCGAGACGGAGAATGAAACCATTGATATCTTTTATGTTAAAAACTGACAAACTACAAAAAGCACTCCTAAGTTATATCAGTTCAGTTCAATGGTAAAAATACCAAAGGCCAGCATTAGTGGCAACGCGTCCTTGAAGGACACGAGGCTGCTCCTTTCTTTAGAATAGTTGTGGCTATGATTTTTAACACCATAGCGACTGCCTTCCATAAAAAAAGAGTATCACCACCTTAACTTCTCTATCCTTTAATTAACCATAAAAAGTGCTTTAAACCTGATAAGTTAGAGTTTAGAGCACTTTTTTATATATTATTTATAGTTTAATGACTAGGTCCAACCCCAGCGAGCCAGTAGCTAAGTTTATTAAAAGCTAATATCCGTCCTTTTGAGAGCTTTAAAAGGGATCTAGGTATATTTATATTCAAAGACAAATAAAAACTTATGGTGGGGCTAAAATAAGGTATGTATAAATTCTTATTGGATAAAATACGAGACAGCTGTTTGTCTGACTGTATGAAATAAAATGTAATAAAATATCCAATTTACATAATCAAGTAAAGCATAATTTCATAAATTATGAAAATAGACAGCTTTCAATTCACAATACAATAACATAATACAGGCGAATTATGAAGTTTATTAGTGCCTATTTCCTTATAATATCAAACATAATTAAGAAAACCAGCAAGTCATGCTTGAATAGATTAGATTGTGAAATGGTGGAGCTAGTCCGCTAAATCACTGGAAAGAGAGCAGAAAACAGACGGCTTATTTTGCATAGACCAGAGGACGGGAAAGGCAGCGTTCCAAAATGAGATTGTTAGGATAAAGAAAGGGAGATACTGTGTCAGAATGATATGGAAGATAAAAGTCCTATGGGCTATAGCCCATAGGACTTTTATCTTCCATATCATTCTGACACAGTATCTCCCTTTCTTTATCCTAACAATCTCATTTTGGAACGCTGCCTTTCCCGTCCTCTGGTCTATGCAAAATAAGCCGTCTGTTTTCTGCTCTCTTTCCAGTGATTTAGCGGACTAGCTCCACCATTTCACAATCTAATCTATTCAAGCATGACTTGCTGGTTTTCTTAATTATGTTTGATATTATAAGGAAATAGGCACTAATAAACTTCATAATTCGCCTGTATTATGTTATTGTATTGTGAATTGAAAGCTGTCTATTTTCATAATTTATGAAATTATGCTTTACTTGATTATGTAAATTGGATATTTTATTACATTTTATTTCATACAGTCAGACAAACAGCTGTCTCGTATTTTATCCAATAAGAATTTATACATACCTTATTTTAGCCCCACCATAAGTTTTTATTTGTCTTTGAATATAAATATACCTAGATCCCTTTTAAAGCTCTCAAAAGGACGGATATTAGCTTTTAATAAACTTAGCTACTGGCTCGCTGGGGTTGGACCTAGTCATTAAACTATAAATAATATATAAAAAAGTGCTCTAAACTCTAACTTATCAGGTTTAAAGCACTTTTTATGGTTAATTAAAGGATAGAGAAGTTAAGGTGGTGATACTCTTTTTTTATGGAAGGCAGTCGCTATGGTGTTAAAAATCATAGCCACAACTATTCTAAAGAAAGGAGCAGCCTCGTGTCCTTCAAGGACGCGTTGCCACTAATGCTGGCCTTTGGTATTTTTACCATTGAACTGAACTGATATAACTTAGGAGTGCTTTTTGTAGTTTGTCAGTTTTTAACATAAAAGATATCAATGGTTTCATTCTCCGTCTCGGCTGTAACCTCTTTAGCAGCAATACTGTTTTGATTAGCTGTATAACCCTCTATAATTGGAATATCCATTGCATCCCAGCTATTATTATGCCATGGCCCATAGCTTTTCGAACCTGTGACTTGATCAACAGCGACATTGCGTTTGATTACGGCTACCTGACGATAGGTTTTTTCCGTAGCATTAGGCAAATGAATATTAATAGTCCGAGTCTTCGTCAGAGTTTCAGCACTTTGCGTGATTTTATGACTAACGTTAACTTGAATAATTTGTGTACCAGTTGCATCTACCGTGATATTTGGTTGCGGTGAAGATATAATCTCATAGCCTTGCGGAGCATGATAATTAGGAATTAAGGTTTCCCCGGTGTAACCTATCAGCTTTTGGGTACCCACTACCTGTCCTTGATCCAGATACTGAATTACAATTGTTTGTGCAATAGGTTCATATAAAATATTAATAGTCGTATCAGTGGTATTACTATCTACAGTTTGAGCTGGAATCTTCGACTGATTGGCTTGATAACCGGCCAATTCCGGTACTGCATAAGCTTCCCATTGGGCCGTGGACCATTCCCCATAGGTTTTCGAACCATCGGCTTTAACTTTGACTTTGCGACTTAGATCCACAGTATCTTGGATAGTTTTCACTTGACCATCCGGATAATGAACATTAATGGTTCTAGTAACAGATTTCGACTCTACCGTTTCTTGATAAGGTAGTTGACTATCCCAATCATAGGTAGTGACCTGATCCCGACCGGTCAGCTGCTGTAACTCGACCGAAGTATAACGCTTCCCTTGTTGATAGCCATTGGTAGCCACCCAATAAGGAGCTATTACCGTTTTATCTGTCCCGGGAATTTTAGTACCCGCTGCTGGCACTGCTGGTAGTTCAGACTTTTGATCAATTAATTGAATTTTTGGACCCAAAACTAAATGATTGAGACTATTACAATTATAAAACATGTCATACCCATCCATGACTTGGACAGTATTAAAATGACTTAAATCCAAACTAGTTAAACTATCACAGCCAGCAAACATAAAAGACATATTAGTAACCTGCGAGGTATCAAAATGACTCAAGTCCAGACTAGTTAAGTTCATACAGTTATCAAACATCGCATACATATAAGTGACCTGCGAGGTATCAAAATGACTTACATCTAGATTAGTTAAGTTATTACAGCCTGCAAACATATAAGACATATCAGTGACCTGTGAGGTATCAAAATGACTTAAATCCAGACTGGTTAAGTTCATACAGCTTTCAAACATCCCAGTCATATAAGTGACCTGCGAAGTATCAAAATGACTTAAATCTAGACTAGTTAAGTTATAACAGTAATAAAACATACAACCCATATCAGTAACCTGCGAAGTATCCAAGTTTTCTAAACCTTGGATACCCTTTAACTTATATAACTGATTAAATAATCTCTGAGAATTCTGATTGGCAATTACCCCTGGATCGATCACAATCTGTGTCAGTTGCTCCTCAAAAGCTCTATTCAGACCGCCAATACCATATGGTGCTCCTAAAGTGCCGGCATGTAAATGCAGAATATAATCTGCACCTTCCTGGGTGTAATCCCACTTACTGGTACCCCAAGTTCCTTGTGCTATGATATTATTGTCTGGTTGATCAGAGTTGCTATTTTGCTGACTAGCCCACTCATAAGTGGTAGCTTGATCACGATCCCGTATTTTCATTAACTCTGTAGAAGTATATCGTTGCCCCTGCTGATAACCACTAGTGGCCACCCAACAAGATGCTGTTACTGTTTTATCAGTGCCTGAAACTTTGGTGCCAATTTCAGGAACATCGGGCAGTAATGCACTAGTCAAAATAGTTTTGGGTCCCAATACCAGCTTAGAAAGGCTCTTACAGTGGTTTAACATAGCATAAAGCCCATCATAATTAACTTTTAAAGTACCCCAATTATCCAAATTAAGTTCAATTAAATTAGTACACTCATTAAACATCCAACTCATATTTTCGACATTGGAAGTATTCCAGGAACCTAAATCCAGCTTGGTTAAGCTTTCACAGTATTCAAACATTCTAGACATATTAGTAACCTGTGACGTATCCAAGTTTTCTAAACCTTGAACAGTCTGTAAATGTTTTAAATTCCTAAATAAGCCACTAGAATTCTGATTGGCAATTACCCCTGGATCGATCACGATTTGTGTCAGTTGCTGCTCAAAAGCTTCATTCAGACTGCCAATACCTTCATTTTCTTTTGGAGTTCCTAAAGTGCCGGCATGTAAATGTAGAATATAATCTACACCTTCCTGGGTGTAATCCCACTTACTGGTACCCCAAGTTCCTTGTGCTATGATATTAGTATCCGGTTGCTCAGATGACACTGAGGTAGTATTGGAATTACTATTAGTTTGATTATCAGAAGCTGCAACTGAAGTACTTGCAGAATTACCGGTATCCGGACTAGGAGAACTAGTAGCAGGGTTAGTGGAATTATTATTTTCCGGATTAGTTGAAGTAGCAGTCCCATTGACTGCTGGTCCTCTTGCACCAGTATTAGGTGTGGCAACAGCAGCTGTTGAATCTGAACTAGCGGGCTGCTGTTCAGCAGCTAAGCCTGTCTCTGGACTGCTATAAGTACTAGGAGTAACATGATCACTGACTGCAGAAGTTGAGATATTTTCAGCAGAATAGTCTTGATTAACCGCAGTTGCTTTAGTCAGATTATTATCTGACGCAGTCACAGCTGTAATCTGACTCTCCTGATTACTAACTGGTGGTGTCTGGGCAGCATAGGCTTGTTGGTGGGTTAAAACTAAACCACAGACCAATCCCACAAAAGTGGAAGAGAACACTAAACAATGATATTTATTTCTTGATTTCATTAACTTATTCCTTTCTTTGAAAATTAAAACCGCATGTATACATGTATATATGATTACGGTTTCATTGTTATTATAAAACAGAGTTATGACAATGTTTAGTTGGATATGGTAAGTATTTAATTTATGATCTTTGTATTAAGCGTTTAAAAAATGCTCTAAACTATCAAGTTTAAAGCACTTTTTATGGTTAATTGAAGGATAGAGAAGTTAAGGCGGTGACGCTCTTTTTTGATAGGAGGTGGTCGCTATGGTGTTAAAAATCATAGCCACAACTATTCTAAAGAAAAGAGCAGCCTCGTGTCCGTCAAGGACGCGTTGCCACTAATGCTGGCCTTTGGTACTTTTACCACTGAGCTTATTAAGATAAGCAAAAAAAATAACCGCCTATACTTTGACAGGTAGCGGTTATTAATTAAATAACTTGATACTGCGTCACCATCTTCAGAAGCTCTCTTTCGCCTTGCTGTTAAATGCTATAACCAATCTGAAAACTAACAACATAAGGTCACTGTTTTTTTATCTTAATAACGCTATTAAAACATAAAAAAGTACCCCCATCCTTTATTATCAAGAATAAGGGTACCTTTTTCACTTTAATTATCGAGCTTATAAAATAAGCAAAAAATAACTACCGAGACTTTAGCCAATTAAAGCTATTTAATAACTGATGAGGCAACGTTTTTTACGCCTCTATGTAAAGAATTGATATTCTAGTACCAACTCTTTACAGTTTTATTATAGCAGGGCTAGTTATAAAAATCACAATAGACCTACTGGACTTTTTCTACTTACTCATTACCAATTTTTCAAATTGATGCTGACTAGCCTTATTAGCTCTATTTTACCCCGTCATTAAATTTTATTAGTCTTTGAATATAAATGGTCTAAACAAGAGCTGAAGCCCTATAAATGTCTAATATGAGCTTCTCATTCAATCAAATTAAAATCCCACGCCCTCAAGCAGAGTTTTTCTGTCTTCCCAACGGCTCTTAAAAACATTAAAAAGTGCTTAAATCCTTAATTTATCAGGGATTAAAGCACTTTTTATGGTATAATTAAAAGGGTAGAGAAGTCAAGGCGGTGGCGCTCTTTTTGATAGGAGGTGGTCGCTATGGTGTAAAAAATCATAGCCACAACTATTCTAAAGAAAGGAGGAGCCTCGTGTCCGTTAAGGACGCGTTACAATTAATGCTGACTTTCGGCAATTTAATTATTGCCTTAGTTACATTAATTGTTCAGCTTACACATAAAAAGTAAGCCAAAAAAATAACCGCCCAAACTTTGACGAGTAGCGGTTATTTTAACAAATAACTAAAAATGCGTCACCGTCTTAAACGGCTCTACCTAAAGAGTTGGTGTTAGAGCACCAGCTCTTTTTATGTCTTTATTATAACATGATTAGGCACTAAAGTTACCAATTTTTAGCTTATACTTTTTAGATTGATGCTGATTAGCCTATTTTGCCCCACTATAAATTTTTATTTAACGCGAATCATGACCATGAAAATTATTAGGTGTTCCGCCTTTTTGCCAGTAATGTTGTTGATAGTAGTCATTTAAATTATCCATTGTATTAACATAATGCTGCCATGAATTGTTCATGCCACGATATTGAGCATGATTAACTAATCCCTTTCTTAATCTGGTCAAGGCAGCGTAAACTGGTTTAACCATCTCCAAAACCGTATAACCTCGAGAAATATAATTTTTAGGATTTCTAATTACATGAATAGTTTCAATTAATGGTAAGGGATCAGGCATTTGAGGTTGTTTTAGTGAAATTAATGAATTTACAGCTGATTTTAGGGAAGAAACAGAATTACTGTCTATATCCAAAGCTGATACTGTAGCAATTAACTGCTGCAACTGTAATAAAGTTTCTGTTTTATCATTACTTAGCTGAAAATGATGATAACTAATAACTTGGGTACTTAACTCAGCTGCCTGTAATGCTGAATTTTTTAAAATTGTGTATTCTTCAGGCCTGTGGTTAAGTAATCGATTCATTTGTTCTAGTTCTTGTTGTAATTCAGTTGTCTTAACTGTTCTTTCTTTAACTAATAAATCTGACAGTTTATTTAAATAATTAGTATTTATCTGTGTCGCCTGTAAAGTAGAAATCTCAGTTAATATGCCGGAATACTTATTGTTACTATCGAAGAAGATTTCATTAAGATCTGCTGCTTCTTTCTTAACCTGCAATAAATAGTCTTGCAATTGCTGTTGATTTTTATTAATTTGGTTTAGTCTCTTGTTAATTTCCGTTTCCAAAAGTAAAATATCAACTTTAATCTGCCTAATAAAAGATCTGATCTGAGAATCATATAACTTAATCTGCTGTAAATTATTTAAATATGACGGCATTAATTCCTGTAATTTTTCATATCCTCGTAGTAAATTAATAATTTTTTCATTATTATTCATCTCCATCAACCCCTATTAAGTTCTCTTCGTTTCGCAGGAATCTTTTTCAGTAAACAAAGGCTTGGCGCGTGTCTGACTTTCGTTTGCCCCTTTGATAAACTGCAGACAATAGACAATAAAAGCTTTGGTAATTAGCACGTAAGACCTGTTTGCCATTCACTCATGATTTTGCACCTGCTTTTGATATTTGTCATATTTCTTTTGCTTAGCAGCTGGCCAACTCTGCAAAATTGCTCACGCCTGCTGCTTTTGTTCAGCACTACCCTGCTGTAAATCAATTAATTGCGCAAATTCTAGATTATCAGTAATTTCTCCCCAGCCGTATTGATGCAAAGTTTTGGTTAATTGCGCTTCTTGCTGATCCAAATTTG
Organism: Bombilactobacillus mellis; assembly: GCA_013346905.1. Classification (GTDB taxonomy): domain Bacteria; phylum Bacillota; class Bacilli; order Lactobacillales; family Lactobacillaceae; genus Bombilactobacillus; species Bombilactobacillus mellis_A. The sequence continues at coordinate 31,207 of JAAEDX010000003.1, read as the reverse complement.
CTTTAGCTGCCAAGTCAGCTTTTTGAGTCATATACTTTTTCCAATCAGCATTTTCCAGCCTGATCAAAGTCTGCAATTGTTTAAAGGTAAATATTTCTTCAATGCCGCTGGTTTCTTTTTTAATTTTGTCCAAATACCGATAGAGAGTATTACGACCAATACCCAATTCCTTAGTTACTTGGGTGCGATTAGCCAAATATAAAAGCCAGTCGGTCACCCGATGCTGGGACAATTCATTAAATTTTAGCTGTTTGATTTTATAAGGTCGTACTGATTCCTTAGACATGTTCTCCCCCTTTTTCCGTAAAGCAAAAGTACCACAGAATGATTTCTGTGGTACTTTTACTAATTTATACCGTTTTTCTTAGCATATTCACTCAGCAGATAAGCACTGCGGACATTTAGATTACATATCTTTCTCTTTCCCGTCCGCAAATCAGAAAGAGTACCAACCGAAAAACCAGTATCTTTGTTGATGCGATATGAAGTAATTTCTGATTGTAATAATTTCACAACTAAATCCATATCAATCTGACTTTTTAATACTTCGTTGTCTTTGATTATATTCCTTCTTCTTGTCATTTACCTCTGAGCACCAATTTCAATAATAGTATAAATTAGTGAACTATCGTCATTATACCGAATGGAAACTCCAATATCTTTAGCTTTAGGAGACGTATAATCACTTTCATAAGTATCAGAGTACAAAGATATCAAACCACGAGAAATATTCTCTGGCTTAGCATAATCTGAACGATCAAATGTGTTGTCCTCTAATACATAATTTCTTTCTCTTGCGTAACTCCAATCGTAGTTCACTTCACTTAGAACTGACCACCAAGATTCGCCATCAGGACGAAAAGGAATAGTACCCCTCACATGAGCATCATATTGTTCACTAGTTCTCATCTCAGCTGCCTTCATTAGTTTAGAATTTACTACTAAATCAGGTAATCCTAAAGCCCGTCTTCTTGCATTCACTGCATTGATTAAGGACTGCTGATATGCCGACTCTGGCTCATGATGGATATTAATGTTGTTAGAAGAATTATTAGTGTCAGGATTAGCAGGTTTATTAGTATTGCTATTATCAGGTTTATTAGTATTGCTATTCCCTGAACCATTATTAGGTTTGTCAGGTACATAGCCAAATGCTGGATAATATACCACATTCTGTGGTTGGCCATTCAATGTCATGTCGTCACTGCTAATATATTCATTATTCGATACTTGGTAAAAATATTTTCCTTGCATATTTTTGAAAACTTTCCCGACCGTCCAAGCACTTCCAACTTTGAACCGACCATCATCTCGACCAATATTAGACCCATTATCATAGTAAATATCAACTAAATTACTATTAATCTTGCCGACTAGCTTCTGCTGCTGTTGGCTATTTTCTTGTTTTAATTTTCCCGTAGCAGGATCCCAATTGGCTTTCACGTCTTCACTACGCAGCCATTCATCCGTGGATACTTGATAATAAAGAGTTCCATTGACAGTAATAGTCTTGTCGCTGTGCCAATCGCTATTGAGTGCAAGTGCTCGCCTGTGTACTTCCTTACCCGTAGAATCATAAACAATAGCATAAGGTGATTTAGTTACTGTAACAACTCGATAATTATAATTCTTTGCTTGTGCTTTATTAGCAGTATTGACCGTTGCTACAGAAGCTAGACCTAATGCTAGTAAAATACTATATCTTATCATATGTGTGTGTTTCATATTAACTTACCCTCCCTTTAATTAACTTCATTATATATCTAAATTGGGATATGTCAACTATTTTATGTATAAAGAAACTGAATTTTTTATAATTCAGTTTCTTTTTTGCTAAATATTTAATCTGATAACAAAATCAAATAAGCAATTGAAAAGCGTCTTGGTACCAGTTTGTGCCATCTTTTTATATGATGGTTCATCTTCTGGCATTGCACCTTTCGGTTGTTCATTATTCTTAGGATTATCAACTGGTTGTCCTTTCAAATTATTTACTACCTCATTAGTATTCTGAGGATTATTGCCTAAATCAGAAGTAGCTACATTCTTAATGATCTGCACATCAGCCGCCGCATCGGAATCTGTGCCATTTTCAGTAGTACCTGGTTTGGTTGTTTGATCAGCTGTCATCTTATCCTGATCAGACTTATTAGTAACCGCCGCATTAGTAGAAGAAGCCGTTGGAGTTTCTGCATTTGCAATCGCAGCTGCACCTTTATTTACTTTAACTTCAATGACCAACTCATAAGTCTCACCTTTAAGCGGCATTGCTTTCAAAAAGTCTGGCGAAGCAGTAAACAGAACGGTGTTGCTACTTTCATCAAAGCTTATTTCACTATCATTACTCATTTTCTTACCGTCGGCTTTATTAATTACATAAGCATTTACGTAAGTCAAACGCTGATCCAATTGATCTTTGATAGTAAATTGAGGATAACGTTCACTAAGATCTTTGCCTAAGGTGCCAACTTTTTGATCAACATGATAATAGAGGGTGTCACCAACTTTAACAGTTGTATTGTTAATATCTTTACCATCTTTATTGACCACTTTTTTAGTTGGCTTTGGTGCTTGACCTTTAGAATTCAGTTTATTATCAACCGCATTAGTTTGTTGTGGCTGGTTATCTATTGAAACTGAAGCAATATTTTCAATAGTTACCTCATCAGTAGAACTGGTCTTATCAGAAACATTGACTTTAGCTTCAATAACCAATTCGTAAGTCTCACCTTTTAACGGCATAGATTTTAGGAAATTAGCGGAAGCTTTCCAAACAACCGTATTATCAGATACAGTAATTTCAGCTGGCTGACTGACAGTCTTACCAGTTTCTTTATTAACCACGTAAGCTTTCAAGAAATTGAGATTATGATCCAACTTATCTGTAATACTGAATTCTTTATAACGTTGAGCCAAATCTTGATTCAAAGTGCCTACTTTTTTATCAATATGGTAATAAAGAGTATCACCATTAGAAACTAACTGATGATTAATATCTTTTCCATCATGGTTCACAACTGATTTAGTAGGTGCTTCTGGCGTTACTGGCTTGTAATGGTTATCCACTGTATTAGTATCTTGCGGCTGATTGTCTAAACTGACAGAACCAACATTATTGATCTCTACTTCTTTATTCAGATCTTCATCTTTCACATTTACAGTGACCGCAATTACTAAATCGTAAGTCTCACCCTTTAACGGCATTTGACTTAAAAATTGATTAGAAGCGGTAAATTTCACTGTGTTACTGTCTTTATCAAAAGAAATCTCGCTTGGGTTGCTAACTTTAGCTTTGGTATCAGCATTTTGTACATAAGCAGAATCAAATTTTACATTTTTATCGAGCTTATCAATGATACTAAATTCTTTATATCGTTGTGCTAATCCAAAGCCTAAAGTACCGACTTTTTTGGAAACATGGTAAATAAGTTTTTGACCATTGACAACAGCCTTATGATTAACATCTTTGCCATCGTTGTTCAAAACGGTTTTTTCAGGTGCATAATCAGGCGGTGTTAAAGGATTGTCTACCTCATTGGTGATTTGCGGGTTGTCATCCACATTAGCTGTTGCCGTATTCTTAATAGAATCTTTGGACTTATTTTGGTTAGGATCTTTGATATTAACCTTAGCTTCAATGACCAACTCGTAAGTCTCGCCTTTGAGAAGCATATTTTTCAAAAACTCGTCTGAAGCAGTCCAAGTAACTAAATTAGTGGCTTCATCAAAAGTGACCTCACTTGGATCACTTACAACTTCTTTAGTAGTTTTGTTAACCAAATAGGCTTTAACAAAATCTAAATCGCCATCTAATTTATCTAAGATACTGAATTTTTTATAACGCGAAATCAAATCCTTGCCTAAGGTACCCACACGCTGGTCAACGTGATAATAAAGTGTGTCACCATTAGAAATTACCTTGTGGTTAATATCTTTCCCGTCTTTATCAACCACATTCTTCACCGGTTTATCAGGAACCCTCGGTTTTACCGGATTTTCAACTTCATTAGTAGTTTTTGGTTTATCATTAATGATTCTTTGACCAGTGTTCTTAATATCTAAAACGCCATCAACGGAACTGATATTAGTTCCATTCGCGATGTTATTTAACGTGTCGGTATCATCAACCTGTACTTTAATGACTAATTCGTAAGTCTCACCTTTGAGCGGCATACCTTTATCGAGGAAATCCCGACTGGCTGTCCAAGAAACCGTACGAGTTTTGGCATCATATTCGGTAGTATTAGAATCACTAATCTTCTTACCAGTTTCTTTGTTAATGACATAAGAATCTAAATATTTGAGGTTAGCGTCCAATTTATCGCTGATACCAAAAGATTTATAAGGCTTGAGTAGATCTTCCTTGAGATTACCAACTTTTTGATCAATATGGTAATAGAGAATATCGCCATTGGCGACTTCTTTATGATTAATATCGTAACCATTTTGATCAACTACTGATTTTACTGGATCAGGAATTAAACTATCAGAAGGAATAATCACGTGCACTTGATTAGAAGTAAAAGTATTATTATCGATAATATCTGAAGCGTCATTAGGAATACTGTAATTACCAGTTTGCGAATCAATTAACTCTGACGTATACTTATAATCTTTGTTCAGATTGACAGTCAGATACATATACAAAGTCTTGCCCCGCCAATGATTGGGATCATTGGCAGTCCAGGTAACCTGCTGGTGACTAGAATCTAAATCTAATTTCCCTTGGTTAGTAACATCCTTACTATCAGCAGTAATGATTTTCGCATCCTTGTATTTCAAGGCATCATGCAATTTATCTAAAAGGGTTAAACTCTGATAATCACCATGCGAACTAAATTTAAACTGAACCATAAAATGAATATCAGTTGTATCATCCTTACCAGTCATCTTTTGTTGATCTTGCAGGACTTCTTTGCCATCATAATCACCGTTCGCATCAGCGTCACGAACTAACTTTCGTAAAGATTTAGTGGTAGCTTGATCTTGCTTTTTAGCAGTATCAGTTTTATCAGGGGTGGAGCCACCGTTAGATTTAAAGATGGAATCCCAATCCTTGACTTGATTAAACTTGCCCATGAAAATTTTCTTGGTAATCTTATTTTCAGTATCTTCGCCCGTGGGGTTAACCGTTTCATTAGTGGAAGCCTTATCTTTGTCAATTTGTGTCCGTCCTATATCTTTGATTTCAATATTAGGCTTTACATCATTCTTTACTTGCACAGGTATATGGACAGTATAGGTTTCTCCCTTATATGGCATCGTATTTTCTAAAAAGTCATTGGAGAAAGCATAGGTTAAGATCCCATCTTCATAAGTGAATGTTCCCGCGTTAGCATCCAATCTTTTACCGGAATCATCAGTTACATAAGCGTTCTTGAGATAATTGACTTCATCAGGTAATTTATCTGATATGGTGAATGTGTTATATTTTTTCAAAATAGTGACATTCATTTTGCCAACTTTTTGAGCAACCGTATATTCAAATTTTTCACCCGGCAAAACAGTCTTTTTGTTAATGGAATGATAATTTTTTTGGTTGGTTGGATCATCAGTATCATTTTGCATGACATCTTTAGTTGGCTGTTCTGCCACTGGGTTCCATAACGTTGCTGAACTAAAGGCTGTCCATTGACCGGAATAATAGGCAAATTTGCCACCTAAATGTTGTAAATCCTCTTTGGGATCAGCATAATTACCGATTACAAAATGAAGCGTATTGCCTTCCACTTGAAAACTCGCCGAAGCTTTAGGAAAAGTTGGTGTTCCTAAAGCATCTTCAAATTGTTGATCCGAAATAGCATTGTCCATAACATTTTGCGCGTCTCTATGACCACCAATTACGGGATCACTTGACCAAGGTGACGTATAATCTTGCAGAATACTATCATTTCTTTTGTAGTAAGGCAAAGTCCCCATTTTTTCGTAATTAACAAATTCGTTTCCCATTAAGATACGGGTGGATTTGCCATTAACTACTTGCGCGCCTGCTTGATTCAGTGAATTTATAGTAACATAGCTCTTTTTATTGTTTGCTCCAATATTAATGGAACCTCCATTGGCGTCTGTGAAACTCAAATCCACACGGAACTGCAGGACTCCTTCAGTGGAAAAACCGTCGTACAACTTATCGCTGAATTTCCATCTCGGCAACTTATTCGACTCCACGTAAATTGGGGGATCAGGTTGCGCTTTAATATCGTGAATCAATAAATTAGCATAAATGGGTGCTCCTCCAAAGGTTCCTACAGCTTTTGCGTATTGAACTCTAATTTGTGCTTTTTCCATCTCGCTAGGACTGTTAAATACAAGTTCCGTACCATCACAATCAGTTCCCCAATAGGGACGATTGTTGCCGGTCATACGATTCGTAGTGACAGAAGCACCATTAGTTTTAATATCTGCTTGTGATGTTTCTACATCCTTAGCAATAATTAAATTATTTCGTGACACAAATTTAGAATCATTAGGATCAACCTGTACAGCTCCTGCATATACTTTTGTAGCAGTACAGCAGAAGAAGATAGCCCCAATAAGACCTAATAACAGAAATATCCAGCTACGTTTTAGATTTCCCAATATATTTATCATCTTTGCAACCTCCTTATTTATTTTTCATTTGCTTCAATAAAAACTATCGCATCACCTACCCGAAAAATTTTATTGAATGTTTAGCTATCACCCCCTAAAAATTGGTAATAAAAAACAACACTTTTATTTCAAAGTGTTGTTTTATGTTGCAGCCAACCACTCCTAGCTACAGTAAAGCCTTTTGTACCTACAAGTTTTACTTAATGCCAATTTGCTTAGCACACTCGCTTAGAAGATAGGCGCTTGTAATTTTAAGATTTCTAATCTTCCTTTTACCATGTCTCAACTGATATAAATTGCCTAAACTAATACCAGTAATTTTACCAATTCGATAAGTGGTTACGTCGGATTGTAGAAGTTTAGTAACTAAATCCATATCAATCTTACCTTTTAATACTCCGTCATCGTTGACTCTACTTTCTTTTCTTATCATTTACCGCTGAGCACCCACTTCGATGATAGTATAAGCTGATGAACTATCATTATTATACCGAATGGAAACCCCAATATCTTTAGCTTCAGGAGACGTATAATTACTTTCCAAGCCACTATAATAATAAATAGTTTTTACTAGACTTCTAGCCATATCATCCGGTGTAGCATCTTGAGCAACGCTAGTAGATGTATCTAATATACAAGCATTTTCTCTTGCATAACTCCAGTCATAGCCAACTTCATTTAATACAGAGTAGACACTTGATCCGTCAGGACGAGTAGGAAGATTCTCTTGCTGATTAGCATTATATTGTTCACTAGTTCTGATCTCAGCCGCCTGCATTAGTTTAGAATTTACTACCAAATCAGGTAATCCTAAAGCCCGTCTTCTTGCATTCACTGCATTGATTAAGGACTGCTGATATGCCGACTCTGGCTCATGATGAATATTAATGTTGTTCGAGGAATTATTAGTGTCAGGATTAGCAGGTTTATTAGTATTGCTATTCCCTGAACCATTATTAGGTTTGTCAGGGACATAGCCAAATGCTGGATAATATACCACATTCTGTGGTTGGCCATTCAATTCCATGTCGTCACTGCTAATATATTCATTATTCGATACTTGGTAAAAATACTTTCCCTGCATATTTTTGAAAACTTTCCCGACCGTCCAAGCACTTCCAACTTTGAACCGACCATCATCTCGACCAATATTAGACCCATTATCATAGTAAATATCAACTACATTACTATTAATCTTGCCCACAAGCTTCTGCTGCTGTTGACTGTTTTCTTGCTTCAACTGCCCCGTAGCAGGATCCCAATTGGCTTTCACGTCTTCACTACGCAACCACTCATCCGTGGATACTTGATAATAGAGAGTCCCATTGACAGTAATAGTCTTGTCGCTGTGCCAATCGCTATTGAGTGCAAGTGCTCGCCTGTGTACTTCCTTACCCGTAGAATCATGAACAATAGCATAAGGTGATCTAGTTACCGTAACAACTCGATAATTATAATTCTTTGCTTGTGCGTTATTAACAGTATTCGCAGTTGCTACAGAAGCTAAGCCTAATGCTAGTAAAATACTATATCTTATCATATGCGTATTATTCATTTTTGTTCCTCCCCATTCATGTTATACGCTTTCATAAATGTATTATAGGTTTCGCTTGAGATACTGTCAATACAATTATCTCAAAAAATTATTTTTGATTTATGTGTTGTAACTTTTGATCATAATCATACTGTCCAATAATTACCCATCGCCTAGTACCGTTATAATTACAGGTAAATAAAGTTACTTGTTTTTTGTTTTTATCGTTGTACAAAACTGATTTTTTTGTTGGAGTAATAGTTCCCCGAATAACTGGTTGATAAGGTCTTACTAGCTTCTTATCTGTAACATGATAATAGTAATTTTTTTTCTTATCTGTAAGAACGATCATAGAATTTTTAGCAACTCTAATATTGGGAACACGACTGAACAAGACATTTAAGGATGTGTTCATATTATGACCTGCCAGTACATAATTCCCAGCTCCGCCGATTTGTACTTCATTAGGGTAATATGCAGCCGCACCCAATGCTAAAGTATACATATTAACACCATTCAAAATAGGCAAATATAAGCCGATTTGAGGGACACTCACATAACCAGCGTAATTGTCACCGTATCCACTTTTTAAAGCTGTCTTACGGTAATTCTGTAGCTCATAAGGGGTAATCATATGCACGTTATCAATATCAGATTGATAAACTTTAGGCTTCCATTTTAATTTTTTTGCTTGAATTGTTGATTTCACACTGTCATGAGCATAAGAATTTATAATATTTTGATTATCTATATTAAAAGCAGTTACTAATATGAATAAAACACTCACTACAATAGAAGCAATCAAAAAACCGATTTTAATCAACCTTTGCTTCTTCGGGGCTAAATTTCGCCAATATTGATATAAGTTATGCATTGGCATTATTCCTCCTGCAAGTTTTCTTTCCAGTCAGCTGCTTTCTCTTCCACAAAAGCATCTAGATGATCACGATCAGCATATTTTGCTAAATCATGGACGTGTCTCACCTTATTCACCCTTCTTACCCAGTAATCACGATGAACTTGGTCGTAAGGTGATGTGTTTTGAAGCATCTCTATCATTGTGTCTCTGACACCTTGCAATGTAGCCTCTTCATCAAAAATAAATTGAATTTTGCTTAATAAAAAGCCAATATCACATTCATATAAAACATAATCCGCTATGCGATCGTCAATCTCATCAGCACTAGAATTCTCGACATCCTGATTTACCTTTTGAAATTCTTTCACGGCTGCCGGCAGATAGGATTCTAATAATTTCCCTGGTATATCTTCAGGATAAATCTTAACTTTAGTTAAATGATTTTCCGATATAAAAACCTCAAAAGCTTGCTCAATTTTGGGGATTAATATTCCCCTCATTCTTTGTGTAATCATTGCTTCATTAAACATTTGTTTATTTCATCCTTCTTTTTCACTTTGTATATAAGGCTTTACGACTAAACCGGTCTTGCCCAGGATCATAGAACCAAAGATAGCTCCAGCGATCATCTACACACTCAAGTTCTTTTAGTTTATCGAAATTGTTGTCATACATAATATATTTCCAATGGAGCCCGTCATTTGACTTCCATATTTGCACATACCAAATGATGTCCTGCCGAAAGGTTCGTTGCAAAGCCCAGGTCTCAAATCTATTTAGTGGGTTCTTATTTAGCCAGCCATCAAAATCAATGAGCAATCCTTTATGATTCTCAATACCTGTGACGCGCGAACTAATTAGATGAGTACGATCGACAAAACCATCAGATATTTCTCCAGGAATTCTGCTTTGTGGATTTGGTGGCTGTGCTTTATCGCAAACGATGTAACTGCTTTGTTGTAATCTAATATTATTAGTAGTGCTGGTCGGAATTTTGGGAAAATATCCGTAATAAGAATCACCATTTTTTTCTTCCCAAAGTTCTTTGAATTTATCCTTATTGCCAAACCCACCATCGATTAAGTCTAAAATATTACGGCTGTACCAAAAACCTGTCCCCTTGGGAATATATATCGTTGCTGTATGCCAAGCATCTGTATGCTGCCATCCCACACTCCGAATGGGCAATTCTTTCACTAATCTTTGTAAATTATCTAAATTATTCAAGGGACAGGAAGTGACTTCGTAGACTTCAGTAGCACCATCATGTTTGATGTGTTTGAGGGTTCGGCTGATTTTGTGCCAAGCTTTATCAAAGCTGACTTTACCTTTACTGTGACTATGCGACATATCAAATGACTCCTTTATTTTTACCCCGTGCTAGGAATTTTCCAGCATGCTTTCTGGTATTCGAAATCATTTCCGCTTTTTGGGCATTAATCAAGTCTTGCGCCTGTTCCATGGCCTCCTGAATCAATTCTTCTTTATGATGCATATCTCTTTTAGTTCCAGCATGCAAATCTTTATTTTCAGCAAAAATGGGGCTTTTCCTATTCACAATAGCCCATTGGGGGTTATTTTTAATGGCAGTTAATAAATCCGGAACTGAACTATTTTGATCTGGTAAATCATTGGGCACTGCATACACTGCATTATCATCTTCCTCTCCTTTACTTTTCCTAAATTCAGCAATAATTTGGTCACGTGTATAGACATAATCATGATGACCAAATTTTGCTTCTAATTTATCGTTTAAGGCATACATTTCGTCATCTTCCAAAAAAGGACTATTGCCATGCTCCGGATGATTGGTTCCTTTCATCAAACTGTAAAATTCTCCAGCTTGCGTGATGTAATGCGCCTTAATACCGGTATCCGGTAGCGCAATATCACTTTCCACTGGTTCAGTAACTCCTAAACTAACGCGACCAGAAATATTAGCAGTGATTCGGCCAGGTATCTTTTCTTTTCTGGCTGTTTGATTAGCTAAAATCAAACGAATACCGACTGAACGAGACATTTTAGCTAGATATTCGATTTTATCAGTAACATTATTCTCTGCCACTTCAGAACTTTTCAGCTGCGCATCTTGATCAATAATTGTTGATAATTCATCACAAATAACTAAAATTGTACAAAGTCTTTTGTCAGGAAATCTCTTATTGTATTCTTCAATTTTGCTGATGTTGAATTTTTTAAAGAGTTCAATTCGCGCCTGGGTTAATTTCACAACATGATTAAATAGTGCCCTGACATATTCAATATCCCCAGCACCAGCTGGTTGGGCGTACGTGTAAGGATTAGGATGATAATCTGGATTTTCTGGGTTATCTGTGCGCATAAGTTCAAAAGAATTTCCTTTTCCGTCGATATAAATTATTTTTACTTCTTCCGGATTTTTACTATCCATGACTGAATAAATCATATTCATTAAGGTTACAGTTTTACCAGAACCAGTTTTCCCAAATAGAATCATATGCGGAATTTGATTACCTAAACTAAATTCAATGGGTTTACCCATGGCATCAACACCGATTAATCCGGATATTACCTCAGATACCCCTGAAGGCCGTTTTTTAATCATTTCCCGAAAATCAACTGGAATGTTAACACCAGTCACTAAAGAAATTTTAAGAACGCCAGCACTTACCAACACAATAGGAATATCAGGCATTTTTAACATATTAGAAATGCCTTTAGCTAGATTATCGAAATTAGTTGGCAAATGAGGGGAACGGGGCAAGGTATAAGAATAAATGGCGGTATTACCACCAACCATGACATTGTCAAAAGTACCGTTGATTTTAAAGCTATTGAGAACTTGATTTAAATCGGGTTCTAGCTGCATAGCCTTGTGATAGGCTAGCTGTTTCTGCTGTTTAATAGTAGCCCCCGTTTTCGGATCTAGAGGTGTCTTAATTACTGATAAATCTAAGTTATGCTCGACCAAATATTTGGAACGATCTATCGTTGGATCACGGTAAAACCTCTTAGCGTCTTTTGCTTGCATCTTCTGTAAAAAAGCCGCTGGTGTGAAATGTTTCAAGTACCGCAACATATTTAAGCAATTGGTGACATAAGTTCCTAAAAAACCTCTCCCATGATTTTTTAATTGATTAGATGGAGCACAAGGATTACTAAAATTATCTGGCCAAGTTCCTAATTCATCAGCCGCATTATAAGGAACACTGCTATCAAACAAAAAGCCACCTTTATCAGCTGAAAAAGTGGCATCTTCGGGAAAACGAATACTGGCAGCTGTTAATCTGGAGCCCAGCCCTTGCAAAACCTGTGCAATTAAATGATCCGTGTCAGTCTCTCGACTTTTACGAACGAAAATTTCCGCATAACGTAATCCATTCATAGTTTTCACGACAACGTGAGATTGTCTAATAGCCAAGGCTGTTTTCTTAATTCTCTGGGTTTGGATCGTTCCTCCAGCTCCATTTTCAAATTTATTGCCCCGATCGTCATATCCCGATAACGCGTCGAAATAACTATCATTGAGATTTTCTTTGAGCTTGGCTGCAAATAAGCGTTTTTGGAAAAAATCAAAAAAAGGAGTTTGATAACCAAACAAATATTTAAACATCAGCCAAGGCGATAAAATTATGAGTTGGACAATGATGTTCGCTGTGCGATTAAAACTAACCCGCCAAACTAAACTCTGCACTGTAATGTAAAAGCAGGGCAGCCAAACGATTAAGATAGCCCGCAGATAAATTGCCAACCAATATAACAGCCAAATGAGAAATACTTTCAGATAGTTTAGTAATGTTTGCCAAATAGCTGTCTGCTGTACTTTGTTAGAACCAGAAAAAAGTAAATATTTAGCTTGTTCATACCACGGCGCGGTAATGACACAGTAAAGAATTAAAGTAACTGCGCCAGCTATTAGGCCGGCTTTAATTAAAAATGACCATAATTTATCTAAGTCAGTATATTCATATACTCTTCTACATAATCGCGTTATTCCGTAGTAAGACATGAAAGCAAATGATAAAGGCAATATCCACTGAAAAACTAAGTTAAAATTAATCATTTCCCCGACCTCTAAATCGTTGCAAATAATCAGTGATGGGCATAACCTTAATTTTTTCTTGATTAAAGGTTACTATCTCGGCTTGGGCTTTTAATGGGGAAGCGTCAATGCTATTTTTCGATAGTATTTTTTTGATTTGTTGCAAGCCCTTAGAATTACAATAAACTGCAATATAATCATCTCCTTGTTTCGTTAATTGGAGTCCTTGCTTCGAAGCATTAAATGCTTGTTTTAAGCCTGCAAAATTGCTAATATCAAAATCTTTCAGCTCCAATCCCATTAAATCAATGTCTTTAACTGGTTCCTGCAAATTAGATTCCAAATCATTGGTCTTATTAACTTTGTCTTCCGCCTTATTGCTTGAATCATCAGAATTCAAACCCTCAGAATCAAGATTTACCGTTGTTAATTTCTTTGAAGTTTTTGCTTCATTGGTCTTCTCATCGGTAGTTAGAGGTGGCACAGCTTGCTGTTGCTCTTTTTTCTTTTCTTCATCTAGCTGTTTTTGTTCTTCGAATTTTTTCAGGTTTTTGCGATGAACATGGAAATATATGGCTATTGTTGCCGCCCAAACTAAGAAAAAGATGGCAAAGGCAAAATACACAATTCCCTTGGACAAATGATTCACTAACAATAAGGCCGCGCTATCTAAAATCTGAATAATATTTCCGATAAATAAAATATTTTTTGCAGTAGAGCGGTAAATCATCATCAAAATTTCTATAATTACCACCAGCAAACAGATGATCGCAAAAACAACCCATTTATAAGGATTATTCTGAAATTTGATATCAGCATAATAGTAAGTACACAGACCTGCGACTAAAAAAAAGCTGATTAAAACAATTATTACGTCTTCAACCATTAACTATCTCCTATTATGTTTTTAATTTTGGAAAGATCTGTACCTGAATAAATTTTTGTAACTTGCCATTGGCCACCACCTTTATTTTTGATAATCGCAAATGTTGGAGTTAATAACCTTTGATTAGGCGCTAAATCTAATATTTTTTGGGATAATTTAGTCTTTTGCTGATGTGAACATTTATTTAAATTAAGCACCAAAAAAGGGGGAATGTTCTTTTCTCCCTTCGCTTTTTGTATTTTTTGAACTACAGGTTTTTCGATTTTTTTACAATATTTACAATCATTTTTATATAAGACTAAAATTAGTGCTTTTTGGTCGCCACTAGGTTTATTTAGTACCTGAAAGACTTTAGTAGGTGCTGTCGCGATACTGCTATAAGTGCTGCTAGTGCGCTGTTTATTACCCGGAAATAATAATGATAATAAAAGCAGTAACAGCAAGCCCATTCCAAAATATAAAAGATAAAGCCTACTACTCTTCAAATTTGCCACTTCCTTATTGCAGCTTGACAACCTGATCTATAAGCTGGTCAGAATTGATTCGTAATAAATAAAGACTATTACTTAGACCTGGATTCGCACCCTTTCGCCAAGATTCCTGCACTACCTTTACTAAAGCAATTTCCTTACCAGGTGGCATTTGACTATTACTGTAAATAGTCAGATCATTTAAACGCGAATGTAAGCCTAAATTTTTAATGATATTATTGCCGGTAACATCTTTACCATCATCGAAAATATTTTTGTCTTGAGCCAACTGTGGAGTGATAATTTTATTTAGTTTATGAGATCGTTGCTGGTAGTCATGAGAATTAGACCAACTCAAATAGATAGTGAAAAACTTTTGAGAACGTTGTTTCAGCAACTTATCCTCATTAAGATCTCCATAATAATCTTTGACCTTTTGATCTTTGTTTAAATAAGCTTTTTGTGCCGCTAGATTTTTATATTTTTGATAGTTTTGGTGATACTTATTTTTTTCTTGCTGCAACTTGGAATCGGATTCTTTCTCTAGGCACCTTACACGACTAACATCTTGGACTCCCTGCTGAATATTATGTTGAATAGTGAAAAATCCTAAAAAAATAACTGCCACACAACCCATTATTGCCAAATCACGACAAATTATTTCCCATATTTTTGCTTCATTACTCATGACTAATAGCACCTTCTCTAAAGTCAAAAGTGACAATTTTATCAGTTGTGGGATCATAAGATATTTTATAAATACCGGATGATTTCTTTACCTGATCTGTTCCCTTAGTAACAACCCCGGTAGAGGTACCATTAATAGTTGGCGAACTGTAAGCAGCAAATATTAATACTGGTACCCTCTGAGTAGATTCATTCAGGTGACCATAAGCAATCTCTAGTTTATCTAAATGATCAAATGGCGTTCGTTCTGTCCCATCTGGTTGCACGGTAGGTTTAACTTTGCTTTTTAATTCCGCGGCAAATTTAGTACCTACAAGCGGGGTTAATTTAGCGGCTAATTGATCATAATCTTTTTTATTTTTGGTCTGTGAAAAAGTTAGCGTAAAAGCCTTGTTCAAACGGTCATTTAAATTTTTCTTGCGCTCCACAATATCATAATTTCTTTTGGATATTTGCTCATAAAAATATTGTTTAGATAATTGTTGATCTTTCTGTCGATAATATCTTATTTGTTTCTTATTCAGCTTAATAGTTTGCGCTGTTCTGGCTTGCACTTTTTTTAAATTATTATTCTGAGCCGCGTTTACACCTGCTATTAAACTCATCACTATAACCGTTGTTAGAGTTAGGAAAACGACATCATTAATTATAGTTTTCATACTTTTAGCCTCACTTTTGCGGCCGTGCGAAGGTTAATGTGTAATTACCGCTTAATAAGCTAAGAAATGATTCTTTAAATGTTGCCTCATTAACTCCTCCGCTGCCGCCTTTACCGCCCATTTGAATAACTTTAGTAGTATTTTCCGACGGTGATTGCGATTTCCAATTCTCTTCTAAAATTGCTGTATGTCCATTATTACCTGAACCCCCACCAGTATTAACAATTACAACATCACCAGCTTTAGCTTCACTAGCTGGTATTTCCGTTAACCAATGATGAGCGCCTTTAGCGTCTGCTTCCATAGATCCGGTAAACCAACCCATATTTTCGGGCACCTTATAACCAGCTTTTTTTAAGACCAGCCAAACGAACCCAGAACAATCAGTGATGCCATCACGATCTGGATTTTCTACTGATCCAATGTAAGAAACTCCGTGAGATTGTCCATAATGGAAATAACCTAACAGACTTTTAGCTATCTGCAAAACATCACTAGAATCAGTGGACTCAGAACAGTTTTCATTATCTGGATTTTTTGCTTTCGCGCCGGCATTAGCCGCTCCCGCTGCTCCTAACAAAGCGCTATTCGCGGGAATATTGGCACCACCAAATGCAACATACGCTGCTTGAGCATCTTGAGTAATTTGGCCAATCTTACTTTGACCATCTGATAAGCTGACCCCTTCATAGTAAAGTGACCAATCTTTAGCAGCTTGCACTGGATCAATATCATTCCCAACAACGATTTTGGCATTTTTCCAGCCGCCGTTAAGTTCAAAAGCGATCAGTTTTAACTCGTTCTCGGCTGTTAAAGTGCCTTTATCACCCGCCTTAATGGAACCTTCAGCCGTAATCCTAGAGCCGTTTACAGTATTGGTAAAGCCAGACCACTGAAACCAGCCAGCTACGCCACCACCAGGGTTAAGAGCTTGCGGATCAAAATTACTTTCTCTTTTGGCAACAGCTAATGCTCCCGCTGCTCCAGCTCCAGAAAAACCTATGGTTTGTGTCAAATAATTAAATATTTGTTGAGCATTGTTGTTAGCGATAGTCCCTTTTGTTAGCCAATCGCCTTGCACTCCGGAAAGCTTGGCTCCAGAAGGTGCTTGCTGAGAATTTGCAGAATCGCAATCATCTTTAGCCACATAGCCTTCAAAGCTAGCATAGGTTGTATTAGGACTAATTACTGGCAAAATCAAGGCAAACAAAAAGAGACTCGACATAATTCTAGACGGTCTCCTACCTATTTTTTTATATTTCATTTTCACACTTTCCTTTATAGCAACAAATGCGTTCTTATGAGGGCACTTTGCTGGTCAGACTTGCGGTACCAAAAGAACACTCCCTGCTGCTCTAAATTTAACGCTTGGACCACATTTTGGGGTATTTCTTTGTTCCAGGAGCGATTAATGAAATTGATATTAAAATATTTGTGGTTTTCATCATCATCCTTATCCGAAACACCACCAATAACGATCATATCCTGATTGTTCATGGTACCTGTAAAAGATTCATAACTATTAGGGTTAATTGAACTATTTTTATCTTCAAAAGTGGTTATTAAACCAATATTCTTGCGTCTGATAATCTTTTTATAAGGAATTATACTTTCTAAAGGAACTTCTAGTTGATCTAGACCATGAATTACGATTGTGTCATTTTGACGGGCACGATTGACTACATAAGCTAAAGTATTTAAAAAGGCGACTCCAGCAATTTTAGG
The DNA here is from genome assembly GCA_013346905.1 of Bombilactobacillus mellis. Classification (GTDB taxonomy): domain Bacteria; phylum Bacillota; class Bacilli; order Lactobacillales; family Lactobacillaceae; genus Bombilactobacillus; species Bombilactobacillus mellis_A. Next base: position 13,775 of record JAAEDX010000003.1, on the reverse strand, counting down.
AGTGTGTCTATAAACCTGAATGTCATAATAAATATTACGAACGCTTTTATCATACTGATTCGGTAAATTAGTATGCCCTGAAAATAGATTGGGATATTGATGAATAGCAGTTTTCACAGCTTCGTGCATTAAGGTGGCCTCCCTTTTACTCTCAGGATCACTAGCTCGAGCAACATTATCACGTAGCTTAATTAAAAAGTCTGAAGTAGTGGGATAGTTATCGTGATTATCAGTAGCCAAAATCATTTGTGCTTTTTTGGGCTCATTATTAGGATCTGTCGTATACAGCCCTTGTCCTCCGGCCGTAAAAATGAACCAATCTTCCAGCATTGCTTCTAGTTTGGCTCTAATATAGGTATCATCAATATTACTATTACTATTTTCCATCACCAGTATTAACATTTCGGTTACTTTATCAAAATTATCGTTTGCATCGTCAACCACTCCCAACTAAAGTCGGGAGCTTGTGAGAATTGCCCCTCAGGGGCAACGACCACAATTTGCTTAGATACAGCGATTGCCTACTTATAGGTCTTACGTGCTATTTACCAAAGCCTTTATGGTCCGCAGGTTGCCAGACGGACCTACTACTTAGATACTCGCTAAGCCTTTGGCCAAAATGTTCTGCGCTGCATTCTCATCACGAAGGTGATGTTTACCACATTGCGGACACGTCCATTCACGATCTCTCAGGGTCAGCTTCTCTGTCTTGCCAGTGCCCATTATAAAACCACAATGACTACAGGTTTGGGTAGTGTTGCGGGGATTAATGGTAATAAATTGACGCCCATAAAGCTTAGCCTTATAGGCTAACATACCTAAAAAAGTCCGCCAACCCACATCGGCAATGCTCAGAGCTAACGCGTGATTTCGTAGCAGATTCTTACTCCGTAACTCTTCGGCCACAACCAAATCGTGGTTCTTGATTAGTGTTGTGGAGACCAGATGGAGGAAGTTTTGACGTTGATTAGCCACCTGGCGGTGGATGTTAGCTACCACTACTCGTTGTTTCTGATAGTTGGCTGCCTGACGTAAGGGGCGCTGTTCCTTCTGAGCTCGCAGTGCCCGCCGAGAAAGCTTACGCTGGGCCTGAGCCAATTTACCTTGGAGACGACGATAATAGCGCGGATTAGCGACCACGTGGCCATTGGAATCAGTCAAAAAGTTATCAGTATTGAGATCAATCCCAAGGGGTGATTTTTCAACGGAGGTCAGCTCCACAAAAGGTTGTTCCGAGGCTAATTGCAGCGAAACATAGTAGCGACCAGTGGCATCCATTGCAATAGTAGTCGTACCGATACGAATAGTACTACGATGGGAAAAGATCTTTTGCGGCAGACCTTTAAAACGAATCTTACCTAATTTAGGTAAGTGTAAATGCTTTTTATCTAACAAACGCACACTACCGTTAACCATAGTCGGTGTACCTTTATTGGCTGCATAGTGATTAGAGGTCTGATACTTTTGTTCAGTTCGTTTCTTGTGAAAAACCGGTACGCCAGCACGATGAACTTTACGGAAAAGATTCCAAGCGGCACGGTAATTCTTAATGGCATTAGCTTTCATATCACTATCAAGGCCATAATTATTCAACCACCCGTGAATATTGGAAATACCAGTTGCGGGCTTTTTTAAGCGCTCTTCCAGAGTCGCAATACGTTTCTGAACCATAGAAATAGGTATTTGCACTTGTTTTAACAGGTAAAGTTCCCGATTCATCCCGTTCATTTCATTATAGATAAAACGACTAGCGTCGCTGTTGCGTTTGATTAGTCGTTTTTGCTCCGCAGAAGGAAAGACCCGCAGTTTAACCCCATAATGATAAGGCAGTTGGGCCATCGTTTTACTCATGTAGCTTGCACCTCCTTACTGTGAATTAAATTAATAATAGTACAAGAGTTATAAGATAGTTTTAATCTTTTAGTAACTTAAAGGAACAACTGATGAATAAGAAAAAACAACATTTAGCTGATACCATTTATGAACGTCACTATGTTTATAATTTCCATTTTCATTTAATCTGGGTGACTAAATACCGTAATCAGGTATTTATCACACCGCAGTTAGTAGACGAAATAAAAGTTATTCTCCAACATATCGCTACTCTGAATGAAGTAACTATAGAACGTATGGAAGTAATGCCCGACCACGTCCACCTGCTTATTAGTTTTAAACCAAAATATGCGCCTATGAATATCGTAAAAGCACTTAAGGGCACATCTACTCGAATGTTTTTCGAGAAGCATCCGGAAATTAAGCAGCAGAAATTTTGGGGCGGACACCTTTGGTCGCACAGTTACTACATGAGTATACTGGGAAACATGAGTAAAGAGGCGGTAGACCGGTATATCAGTAATCAAAGAAAAAACGCCTTACACTTTTAAACACCAGGCATTCCCCTCCTGATTAAAATCAGGAGATTCCTGCCTTAGTTTTTCATTGAAATCAACGCTATTTACAACGCTGAGAATACGTTGTATAATAAAGCTACATTGGATGATATGTAGCCGTCCTAATTGTCAGTTAGGGCGTTTTTTCTTATTTAGGCTCTGGCAAAAATGTCAGAGCTTTTTTTTATTTATCTAAATAATACAATAAAGAGCTTTTAGAAATCAATACAATTCCTATCATAGGGCCAACTCATACATTTCACACTTAACATTTCACATTATATATTATGTTAAATGTTAAATATATAATGTGAAATATATTTAACATTTAACACTTCTGTAAAGGTTAATAACGTATATTTAACACTTTGTTCTAGGATATGCTATAATACCCTCATTAAGGGGGTTATCTGATGAATGCTAATGTTTTATCATTTCTAAATTTTAAAGGTGGAGTTGGTAAAACCAGTACAACTGCACTCACTAGTTATAATTTAGCAAAAATGGGGTACAAAGTTTTAACCATTGATTTTGATCCGCAAGCTAATTTAACTTCTTTATTTCTAAAAACTAAAAGTATTCAGACAGGCGATCAGGTAATAACAATTAATACTGCTTTAATGACTGCCATTAATAATAAAGTGGATTTAAATGACATTGCTATTCATATAATGAAAAATTTATATTTAGTTCCTAATGCCGTTGATTTTAGTATGTATAGTCGTTATTTAGATAAAAATATTAAAACGGAAAAAGAGAAGGTTTATTTCTTTAAAAATCTAATTGAGCCGCTAAAAGAAAAATATGACTTTATATTTATTGATGTACCGCCTACTATATCTCTAGCCAACGACACAGCGTTTAACGCCTGCGATCAGATTATTGTCGTTCTGCAAACTCAAGAGCGATCTTTATCCGGTGCCGAAGTTTTAATTGAGTATTTACAAAAAACCTTGATTGAAGAATTTGATTCCAATGTCGATGTTATGGGTATTCTGCCTGTTCTTTCGAAGCGAAATGCAGCAGTTGACGAAGAAATATTAAATTCTGCAGTCAAAGAGTTTGGCTCAGATAATGTGTTTAAAAACAAGATCATGTTAATGGAGCGCATTAAGCGCATGGACATGACTGGTATTACAGATAATCCACGAGATAGTTGGGACAAACGGGTACACAAATCATTTCAAGGTGTGGCCAATGAAATATTAGAAAGGCTAGGTACAAAGTGATGGGAATGCTAAATCATAATGTTGGCCAGACTAAAAATAAGTTAGAGCGTGGTACAAAAATTAATGTACAAAATCAAGTCAATCGCGCAGAAGTCTTGGGCGCTGAAGCCGCTTCGAAAACTGTAACGATTCCAATCAACATTAGGGTAGATAACCATATTAGAAACCAAATTTCTGCTTTGCTTAATCTTGGTTTAGGAAAGTCACAAAAAGATTTCGTTAAAAATGCAGTCAATAAATCAATTGAAGAATTATCAGAAAGTGACAGAGTTCGCTTTAATAAAATGTTCGAAATATTAGAAGAAAAGGATGAACTCAAATATTCTGAGTGAACAGATTAGCTATTTCACATACACTAAATTGATGAACCCATACAAAAAGCCTCACTCCTATTGGGTGGGGCTTTATTTTAGTCATGTTAACCACTCCCGACTAAAGTCGGAGCTTGTGAGAATTGTCCCTCAGGAGCAACGACCACAATTTGCTTAGATACAGCGATTGCCTGCAAGCAGGTCTTACGTGCTATTTACCAAAGCCTTTATGGTCCGCAGGTTGCCAGACGGACCTACTAATTAGATACTCGCTAAGCCTTTGGCCAAAATGTTCTGCGCTGCATTCTCATCACGAAGATGATGTTTACCACATTGCGGACACGTCCATGCACGATCTCTCAGTGTCAGCTTCTCTGTCTTGCCAGTACCCATCACAAAACCACAATGACTACAGGTCTGGGTAGTATTGCGAGGATTAATGGTAATAAATTGACGCTCATAAAGCTTAGCCTTATAGGCTAACATACCTAAAAAAGTCCGCCAACCCACATCGGCAATACTCAAGGCTAAGGCGTGGTTGCGTAGCAGATTCTTACTCCGTAACTCTTCTGCCACAACCAAATCGTGGTTCTTGATTAGTGTTGTGGAGACCAGATGGAGGAAGTTCTGGCGCTGGTTAGCCACCTTGCGTTGCAGGTTGGCTACCACTACTCGTTGTTTCTGATAGTTGGCCGCATTACGTAAAGGGCGCTGTTCTTTCTGAGCTCGCAGTGCCCGCCGAGAAAGCTTACGCTGGGCCTGAGCTAATTTACCTTGGAGACGACGGTAATAGCGCGGATTGGCAACAACGGCGCCATTGGAATCAGTCAAAAAGTTATCAGTATTAAGATCGATCCCAAGGGGTGATTTTTCAACGGAGGTCAGCTCCACAAAAGGTTGCTCCGAGGCTAATTGCAGCGAAACATAGTAACGACCGGTGGCGTCCATGGAGATGGTCACGGTTCCTATCCGAATTACTGCAGCTTTATGTAACAGTTTAGGCGGCAAACCCCGAAACCGTAAGCGGCCAATTTTAGGTAGTCGCAGATGCTTTTTATCTAATAACCTAACACTGCCAGTCAACATATCAGGTACTTGTACCTGCTGAGCATACTGACAGGAGGTTTGATACTTTTGCGCCATTTGCTTTTTATGAAAAACCGGTACACCAGTACGATGAACCTGACGAAAAAGCTGCCAAGCGGTGCGATAGTTTTTAATCGCGCTCGCCTTCATGAGGCTATCTAAGTCGCGGTTATTAAGCCAACCGTGAATATTGGAAATACCAGTTGCGGGTTTTTTTAAGCGCTCTTCCAGGGTTTGAATGCGTTGTTGAACAATTGCGATTGGCAATTTTACCTGTCGCAGTTGGTAAAGTTCCCGATTCATACCATTCATTTCATTATAAATAAAACGACTAGCGTCACTGTTACACTTGATTAAGCGTTTTTGTTCCGCAGAAGGAAAGACCCGCAGCTTAACCCCATAGTGATATGGTAGTTGGGCCATCGTTTTACTCATGTAGCTTGCACCTTCTTACTGTGGATTACATTAGTAATTAACATAGGAGGAATAGGCATTCATCTGCCTGATTAAAATCAGGAGATTTCTGCCTTTGTTTTTAATTAAAATTAAGGTATCAGAAATTTTTTATACGAAAGATCATTTCCTATATACTTGCTCTCTAAATTGGAGATTTCTGTCACTTTGAAAATAACATCGATATTTACATCATCTTGATTGTTATCATTAACATTAGAGGAAACTCAGTCGATCTTAAAGGGAAGTTTTATCCCAGCCCCATTCCAATATTATTTTGAATATTTTTTAGCAAAGAAAGCAACGTAAACTAAATCAGTTATATAATACCAGTAATGTTGCGGTTGATATTAATCACAAATTGACTTTTACCAATTTAGAATTATACTAAAGGTGTATTTTACATATCAAAGGAGGAAGTGCTATGTATCAAATAAGTAAGCGCTTAATTATATTTGGTGCCTTTTTGGGTTTGGCTTGCGGCTTCTTGTTAACACAGCAGCCAACTAATGCCGCCGCCCAACAACCTGCTAAAACAGCAACGCAAGTAGTTAAAGCGGATTCTAACGTTGTTAATCAAGGCGTCAATGGAACTTGTCATTGGGAAGAGGTTAAGGAAGAAGATGGTTTAGTATTAACTTTGCACGCTGGAAAATTGGATAACAATAATATTCCTCGTGATGATTTTAACATTAAGAAGATAGTTATTGATCAAGGAGTTATAGCACCCGAAAACTGCAAGGATTTGTTTGCTGACCAGGGAGAATCAGAAATAGACGGAATTAATAATTTGGATACCTCTCATGTCACTAATATGTCTGAAATGTTTTTTTATTGTCCTAACCTAAAGAATTTAGATTTAAGTAATTGGGATACTTCTCATGTTACTAATATGTCTAATATGTTTAGTTCTTGCGGTAACTTAGTTTCACTTAATTTAAAAAATTGGGATACTTCCAACGTTACTAATATGTGGGGGATGTTTTCTTGTTGTGGTTCTTTAACTAGTTTGGATTTAAGTAGTTTTAAAACTGAAAAGGTTACAGATATGTCTAATATGTTTCAAGAAGACCTGAAACTAAAAAAATTAGATTTGAGTAATTTTTACACACCTAATCTGATACGAGCTGATTACGTTTTTTATAGTACAATTCTTGACAGTCTAGATATTAGAAATTTTGATACTTCAAAAATGAAAGTATTTTCCCTTTTTAATGCTCATGGTATTGGAAAACTTACAGTAGGTAAAAATTTTAAAAATGTAAGTTTTCCCCAATTATATGAAGGAAATATATATAATATAAATGGCTCCAAGCAAATAGCAATTAGTGATAACTGGGTAGCTTTAAATGGCCCAGAAAAAGGATCTAAAAAAAATTGTTATGAGATGGCTGATGTTACAAGAACAGAACCAGTAACTTATGTTCCTGAAACTAAACCCTTACTTGACAATTATACTGAATATAAAACCGTTACCAGGACTGTTAATCTTCACTTACCATATCAATATGGTCTTGATGTAAATGGGATATTGAGTTTTAGTCAAAAAGCCAATATTCATAGAAAGGTAACCATCAATGCGGATAATTCCAAAACTTATGGAGAATGGTCAAAAGATTATTGGGATGAATATAATGCTCCCGATTTAATAAGTTCTCCAAAACCAGCCAAAGTAGATAAGCAAATCGTAGATGGAGATACTCAAGATCAAACTGTAGATATTTATTATTAAATAATTAGTATTTATTAATTAACATCCACTCAGGTCAACCAATACTATGTTTGACTAATGTGTCCTGCAGCACTGTTTACCATATTAAAAATAAAACTGTATAATTATTTTCTTTTTCATAAGTTTTGTAATTTTTGTGTTATTATCTAGTTGTAAAAAGCTATTAAATTATTTGTAAGAAGAATAAAACCATACTTAGTAACTTAGGTATGGTTTTTTTATTGCAAAAGTGCGAACTCATGTTCTATAATGTCGCTGTAGGATGGTGAAGAAATTGGAGACTAACTCAAACTTTGACCCAAAATTAGTGCAACGCTTCTTAGAAGAATACCATGATCGTGGTATGATGAAATGGCAGGGCTTTATGCTAAGTGATCATACTGCTGAACTAAATAAAATGGCAAGGTCTCAAGCTGAAAGGGAACAACGGAAACATTCAGTTGAAATGAGTGTTGAAGAAATTAGTAAAGCTATTCAGTTAGCTCAGTTAAAAAACTAACTGTTGAAATTGAATTAAATGAAATCAGTAAAGATCACATAGTACCACCAAATATCAAAGGCAAAATTAAAGGCTATTACGAAAACAATTTAGTAATTGGACCTCCTGATCAATTAATTGATTTAAATAATATTTATGCTATCAAAATAAAAAATACTGACTAAATTAATAGTCAGTATTTTTTATTTCTTCGTTATTTAGTTATTTGCTAGATAATAAATATCTACGATTTGATCGGTGTCTTGATTGGTTACCTGCTTAGCAGCTACCTGCCCTTGACTAGCAGTGTAACCTGCAATTACGGGAATATTAACAGCATCCCAACTGTCAGTGTTCCAAGTACCATAAGTTTTATCACCCTTAACTGCATCAATATATACATTTCTTTTAAGTCAACCACTCCCGACTAAAGTCGGGAGTGGTTGACAATTTAGTGAAATACCTTAATCCGACTATTCATAGGTATATTTCTTGGTTATCAGATCAGTAAAGAGATGCAGTATTACCAAAAAATTGATTAAAATATCCGTTAGTATAATTATACTTGTTTAAACAGTATCCTTAATTGGTTGAGAACAATAATAATCGCCAGTTTTCACAGTGCTTATGGGACAAGATGGTAAAGTGATTAAAGTTACAATGTAAATAAGTAATCTAATGGTTTTGACTAAAAAATTGTATTATCTCAGAATCTGTCCTCTCATCCTCTTTATTGTTTGAAAAGCAAAAGCTAATGCTATCATCGTTTTTGTAATTTTCAAAAAGAAATGATCTTAACAGATGCGCTTTATTCCCGTTAAATTCAATTCTTTTTGAACCTTTTGCGTTTCTTTTCACTGCAAAACAGTATATTTTATTAGAATCTTCCGAGTTACTTTTGCTTAATGATGCCACCATTGCTTTCTTTTGGTCGTTGAAATATGATTTAGGTACTTTAACTGGAATAAATTCATTAAACCTATCAGCAAATTGAGATAGAATATCACCTAAGTTTAAAAAAAATTCTATTTCAAAATATGTACGTAGTGTTTTTAGCATCAATTAATAATCCTTAACATTTGCTTTCACTTTAAGTGAATGCCCCAAATCATTATGTTGAAAAAAGGTTAATTGAACAAGTACATATTTATTTTCTTTTTCAATTTTTCATTAAATAGTTGAACTAAGACAATATATTTAATTTTATTATAAAGAAACATAAAGCTAGAAATAATCCAATCATAATCATTAAGTTGCATATCATTTTTTAATAATCTTAAATTTTGTAACATTTTATATCTCCTTAAAAATATAGAAAACAAGTTATTTAACAATATTCAGAAATTCGTTTGGGTACTATTTTTCTATATTCTAAAAACTTGAAAATGTAATTTTGTTAAATATTTTTTTCTGCGCTTTTCAGATGAATTGGATATTAATCCAAAGTTCTGCCATTTAACATTACGAAACCCTAATTGGCGCAAAGTTTTGTTAATGAAAATTTTCTTGATAGCATTACCTAAAACAAAACGAATATACCAAGTTGGCGAAGTGGAAGTGGTTAACACATAGCAATGCTGAACATTAGTAAGCTCACCTTTCACTCCTATTTTAGTAACAGTGTGTGACAAACCCTCACCTTCTTTCATCACCTTATCAATAAAGCCTTTTAACATCCCAGGAATATCATTCCACCAGAAAGGTGTAATAAAAATAACAGTCTCCGCCTGTTGACATAGTTTTAGGTATTTAGTAACCAGTGGATCACTAGTTTGACCCTGATGATAGAGCCTCAATTCTTCTTTTGAGTATACTGGATTAAATTGCTCCGCATACAAATCAATTACTTGGTACTCCTGATGAGCAACACTTAAATTTTCCTTAATTGCTTCTAATTCCGCATGATTAAAACTTTGATCATAGGGATGGCAATAAATTAGCAAAAACATTTTTTGCTACCTCCAATCATTTCGTCTAAGGTTAGTTCAACCAAATTAGGATCATAATCTACAACTTTCTTTAGTATCAGTAATGAATATCCATGAATAAAGGACCAAATCTGCGTAAAAAATTGCTGATCAGTAATACCACCCTGGTTGACTTGATGTACTAAGCCCATTACCAGATTATAAAATTCAAAGTCATGATTCATATTTTGATAAAACTCATCCAAGCTCGGATTAAAAAACAGAAAGTTAATCAGCTTCGGCTGTTTTTGGATTAAGACACAGAAACTCTCAGCAAGCGAAAGCAAATTATTTTTAGGTGAAACTTTTGAGTCAATGGTTAATTCTTCAGAAATTTGTCGAGATAACACTATGGACACCTGATAAAACAATTCATTTTTATTTTGAAAGTATTTATAAATGGCTCCCGTGGTCATCCTTATTTTTACTGCCAATTTTCGCATCGATAATTTTTTGTAATCATCTTTTTGGATCCACTCTAACGTTGCTTGAATTATTTTATCCTGAGTATTATCCATTTTGCATAGCTCCTCACATAACAGTGTTATCTAAAACGTCAAGTCAAAAAATAAAAAGTTATAATATTATATTTTAGAAGTCAAAACACCGTTCGGTTGGCAATTCGGACGTCAACTAACACTGATCAGTATCCTTTCTCTCCGGGATATCCCACTTTTTGAATTTACCTTCAGGCGAGAACATGATAGTTATTCAATCTTAGCTAACAATTGTTTATGATGGTGGTTTTATAAAGCCATTTTAGAATGTTGTGATGGTCAAAATCATGCAGTAGCGACTGTTATACTTGGGTTGTAAATAAGGATTATCAGAAATTTAAGTTTCATCAGCAAACTAAGAATTATATTTTTCTAATTCTTCAAAAACACCAAATAAATCATCGTTAAATATTATTCTGATTTTTTTATGTAAATTTGATATCTTCGTTCATTTTATTGCAAATGCCAACCTGAACTTGAATTTGTAGATTCATTCCAGCAGAACCAAATCCTAGCTTATCTAGAGATAATTCAATAAATTCAGCAATTACCATAGAAACATGATAAGTTGTTCTTACAAAAACTAGAGCAACATCTTTTTCATCTAGTAAAACCGCTATCCTCTTTAAAACATTTTATAACGGTTACAGATGATTGCTATTATATTGCTAAAATTCTAAGATAGTTCTAAAGCAAGGAAGAAATAATTATGGCAGTTACAAAAAAGAAAACAGCAAGTATCTTCACCAGAATTAAAAGAACAAGCTGAAGCGGTATTAGACTAATTACAAATTCCAATACTCAATATGTTTCTACAACAGGTAGTCAACCAACATGGAGTTCCGTTTGAAATCAATACTGAGCGTTCACCTACTAACTATTCAACTCTTACTAAAGAACAATTAAATAATAAAATTAAAAAGGGCTTCACTGATTTTGATAATGGTAATACTTTTACTACTGAACAAGTTCAAGAAGATCTCTTAAAACATCGGCAAGATTAGAAATAAAGTAGTGGAAAGTTATTTATTCTGGAAAAGTAAAATCAGATCTTCTAAATATTGCTGACTATATTCACTATTACTTGCTTACATTGCAATCAGCAATTCGGATCACCGATAAAATGATGGATGAAATTAAGAAATTAGCTTCCATGCCAGAGCGGTTCTCACTATATCAAAGTCATGACATAGTTTAATTGATAATAAATATATTTACAAGCAGATTCTGTCATACTTCTTGTATAGTTTACAACTTCACCATAATCTTTATATAATGTTTTATTTTTATGATTAATATAAAAGTATTAACAATGAATTTTTAAATATTTTAATACTTTTTTTCTAATTCTTAATTGAATTGATGGTTTTTCTTAATTTGCTCAGAGGAAATGTTGGTTCTGAAGGCAGATTTGTACCCTAAGATTTAACTCAGAGTACAAATCCTTATTTGCTCGTCGGTCGTGCCGGCCGTCAGTTGACACTCATTTGCGATTATTTCTAATCCTTAACACTATCAAAACTTTGTTTTAGCCAACAAAAAAACGCCCTTGCTGGCGTCATACTCTTATTTTCTATGGTTCGAATATAACTCATGTTAAGACCATTCACTAGCAAGTTACACTAGCAAATCGTTTTACCTACCACGCTCTTAGATAGCAGCCTCTAGTCTGCGGGTTAGCGCTGAACCCAGCCACCAAAGCAGAGTGCTTGTTTCAGTGACTACCTAAAATTTGGTTATTGAGGCGGCGGCTAGGTGAACCCCCTGTCTACTTGTTTTCTAGCGCCCCACTAATTACTTTCAATTCGGCAATTCTTGGTTAAGCTATATCTCACGCAGCTTGTCTCCTGCGATGATGAAATCAACGCTATTTACAACGCTGAGATTACGTTGTATAATAAAGCTACATTTGAGGATATGTAGCCGTCCTAATTGAGAGTTAGGGCGTTTTTTCTTATTTAGGCTCTGGCAGAAATGTCAGGGCTTTTTTATTTACCCTAAGTATAGAACTTTAACCTAATAAATGCAAATGTATACGTACACAGTACACGGTGTACAGTAAACAGTATATTGTAAACAGTACACTGTAAACAGTAAACAATGTACAATACACGAAATTTTATGCTTTAAATAATTGAAAAGACAATAACCTGTTTTGTAGTATACTGTTTACTGTATATGGTATACTGAACACAGTACACAGAATACAGTAAACAGTATACGGGAGTGAAAAATATGATTATTAGTTGTGCTAATGAAAAGGGCGGGACCGGAAAAACTTCAACCACTGCTCTTTTGGGATGGGAATTAGCTTCTATGGGCTATAAAATCCTATTGATAGATTGTGATCCTCAAGCAAATTTAACTGATCTTATGTTAAAAACAAAGAGTCAAGAAAACAGTGATGTCATAATTGATCCTTCTCTTTTCGCTTTACTAATTAATAATAGGCAAATAACAGACGGTTTAATAAAAATCAAAAGCAATCTTTCTTTAATACCTGCTGCTGCAGACATGAACCTTTTTAGCAGATGGGTTGATAAACAGACATAACGGAGAAGGAAAAGTTTCCTACTTATCAAATGCTATTAAACCTATCAAAAAAGACTTTGATTTTATATTTATAGATGTAAGCCCTACTTTTAGCCTTACAAATGATAATGCATTTATGGCTTGCGATAGAATTATAATAATGCTCCAAACCCAACAAAGGGCTTTATTAGGTGCCAGAAGTTTTTTAACTTACATTCAAACTAATTTAATTGATGAATTTGCTTCTAAAGTAGATATTTTAGGGATTTTACCTGTTTTAACTAAAGGGCAGTCTAAAATAGACAATAGCGTTCTCAATACGGCAATCAAGGAATTTGGTGAGGACAATATATTTAAAAATGTTATTACTGCTATGGAGAGAGTTAAACGCTATGATATGACCGGCATAACAGAAAGTGATAAATCTGTATGGGATAAAGCAACACATTCCACTTATAAAGCAGTGGCTGAAGAATTATTGAAAAGGACTGGTGAATTAGATGAGTAGTTTATTAAATCACAATCCTGGTAATAGTAAAATCCAGATAAAAAGGTTAACATTAAATCTAAACAAATAACTAGGAATGAAGTTGGTTTTGGTGACACCCCTTCTCCTGCAGTTCCTACTTTTGACGTTAATATGCGTGTAGACAACCACACAAGGAATGCATTCTAGCTTTAGCTAGAGCTACTGCTGATAAAGAACAGCTAGTGAGATGGTTCGATTTTAATAGAAAACTTTTTGGATAAAATGACTCCGCAAGGTTTAGAAGTATACCAAGACTTTTTAGACATGCTAGAGCAGAAAGATAAATTAGAATATAAGCTTAAAAATAAATAATTTTAACGAATTAGAAGAACGTATTAAGTATTATGAAAAAACAGGAGATACTAAGGACTTTAGTTATGAGCCTATATTTGCTGATTCCATTCATAATAAAACTTTACAAAGAGATTGGAGTTGAAAATAAATGGCGTTGATTCCATCACGGGACGAATTGTCTAACGTAAAAAATTAGGTCAAATATATTAATATAAAAAAAGATGTTGATTTGAAAATAGGTTCATCAAAATATTCGGCCAAAGAAAGAAAACCGATC
>JAAEDX010000002.1:0-117333 GCA_013346905.1 Bombilactobacillus mellis | reverse complement strand
ACACCTCAAAAGTCACTAATATGGCTCGGATGTTTTCAGATTGTGATAAGTTAACTAGTCTAAATTTAAGTCATTAGATACCTCCCAGGTCACGGATATGTCTGGGATGTTATAGGTTTTTAGATTAACCAATCTGGATTTAAGTGATTTTAATACCTCACAAGTTACTGATATGTCTGATATGTTTGGATATTGTACCAGTTTTAACCAATCTGGATTTAATCATTTTGATACTTCCCAGGTTACCAATATTTCTGGGATGTTGAATGGTGTACATGTTTAACCAATCTGGATTTAATCATTTGACACCTCAAAGTCACTAATATGGCTATATGTTGATGAGTGTCAAAGTTTAACCAGTCTGGATTTAAGTCATTTTAATACTTCCCATGTCACCACTATTCCGGAATGTTTATAGACTGTCGAAACTTAACTAGTCTGGATTGAGTAATGGATACCTCACAAGTCACCGATATGTCTAATATGTTTGCATACTGTGGGATTTTACCTAGCCTGGATGTCAGTCATTTTGATACTTCCCATTCACCACTATGTCCGAGATGTTTGCAGACTGTAAGAATTAACTAGTTCTGGATCTCAGCAGTTTTGATACTTCTCAACTAGATAATTCTCCCTGGCATGATTTTTCTATGTTAGAGTACTGTACCAACTTACATCATTTAGTTTTGGGGCCAAAACTAAATTAATTGATCAAAACGGTTGGGATTCTGCACTGCCAACAGTGCCAGCAGCTGGTACTAAAATTCCTGGACTGATAGAGTAGTTACAGCACCTTATTGGGTGGCTACCAGTGGCTATCAACAAGGGAAGCGCTATACTTCGAGGGAATTAGAACAGATAACGGGTCGGGATCAGGTGACGACCTATGATTGGGATAGTCAACCGCTCTTTGCCAGCACAGTGGCCACGAAAGCAGTGATTCGGACTATTAATGTGCATAATCCGGATGGTACTATGCAGACAGAACACCAAATTGCAACCCTGACGCAGGAGATTAAAAATAATGCCGATGGCACGCAAACCTTGGGTCCTTGGTCCACGGGCCAATGGCAGGCTTATGCCGTACCGGAAATTACCGGCTATACAGCTGATCCCACTGAAGTAGCGGCCCAAACAGTCACTGACAGTACAGTTAATCAAACAATCGATGTTTATTATGAACCGGTGGTCCAACAGATTACAGTCAATTACTTAGAAAATGGGAAAATAGTAGGCACCCAAATTTAACTGGTTATGCAGGAGAAACGATTATTCCGCAATACCGGGCACCCAAGGGTTATGAAATCATTGATCGACCTCAGGGAGAATTAACTTTTAGCACGGATAAACAACAAATTGTGCAAATTCCAGTCCAAGCTCAAATTATTCCAACTTCTGAAAGTAAAGTGTTAATTCGGACAGTGAATATCCATTTACCAAGTGGTAATCTGAAAACTTACCGGCAGCCGGTGGTCCTAACACGGACCGTTTATCTGAATGCCGTAAGTGGAGAGAAGACTTATGACTCTTGGAGTACGGGTCATTGGGGAGCGATAACCGTACCCGTGGTGGCAGGTTATACAGCCAGTCAAGCCCAGGTAGCAGTCCAAACAGTTACTGCACAAGACAGTGATCAGCAGTTGGATATTTACTATACCAAAGCTTAAAAGTAACTATAATAAATAAAACAATAAATAAATAAAACAATAAAAAACACTCATTGAAGAGTGCTTTTTCTATCTGCTCAATGTATACAAATATATAAAGAACAGAGCTAAAGTGCTTTTAGTTAGGCGTGTTAAAAGCTGTGTTAGACTTTTTGAAGGTTTAAAAAAGCGTTTATTTAAAACCTAATAAAATTTAATAACTGTATTAAATTGAATGCTGAATCGAAACACTGATAACGAGTCTTCACCGCAATTATATCCAAGTATCAAGTATATGGTATTCTACCTATGCTACTAATATGTGAGCTTAAGCTATAGAAAAATATAATAGGCAAACTTGAAACAAAGAATATAGCAAAGTTCGTCACATTTCGGCTATGTGTGCCTTATCATTGATTTGCACAATGGCAGTTGTAAGCTGGATAAAGTTCACTTATTTTTTATAATGATTTATTATTGTTAATATGTTATAACTTATGTTATAACGTATTATTTGTTAATTGAAGATAGATATGCCAAAACAAGGAGAGATATTATGCCAAATATCATGAAATTGAAACGCTGGGGGAATTCTCAAGGAATTATGCTGTCTAAACAAGTTCTTAAGGATATGGGAATTAATAATCCTAAGAATCAAGAATTTTATGCAACTATCAAAGGAGATGAGCTGATTTTGAAAAGGAAAAAAAGCAGTCGTTTGATACAAAATTTTGGATATATCGAGAAATATAAACCACAAAGTGGTCATCGTGAATATGAGTGGGGACACTCTGTAGGTCATGAGCTATGAGTTTTCCTCAAAATACTAAGT
The DNA here is from genome assembly GCA_013346905.1 of Bombilactobacillus mellis. Lineage (GTDB taxonomy): Bacteria > Bacillota > Bacilli > Lactobacillales > Lactobacillaceae > Bombilactobacillus > Bombilactobacillus mellis_A. The sequence continues at coordinate 114,855 of JAAEDX010000002.1, read as the reverse complement.
AAAAAGGGTATATATATGACAAGAGTAATTTATAATCAGGGTGATATAGTATGGATTAATTTTAACCCTACTCAAGGACATGAACAAAAAGGACGCCGACCAGCTATAGTGTACTCATTACCTGATTTTCAAAGATTAACAGGTCTTATAGCGGTTATGCCAATTACAACTAAATTACACCGTTATAACATAAACATTGAATTACCATCTGAATTGAAAACTCATGTTATATTATTTGTCAGCAATTTAGGACTATTGATGCAGATGCAAAAGAAAGAGAAGTAAAGCTTATAGAAACTGTTCCCAGAACAATAGTTGATAACATTATTGAAATTTTAGAGCAATTTATTAGGGAATAATCTTCCATAATCTATAAACTATTATAAACTAGAGATGACTTTGTCATCTTTTTTTGTCAAAATTTTTAAACTTCAAATTCTTTATGATTTAGAAACTAAAGAACTGTATTTACAAAATAGTACTACTCATATTGTCTAATTTTTTGTAATATAATAATAATGAAATCGTAATCATACATACCTGCGGTTTTAATTTTAAAAGAAAGAAATAAGTTAATGCAATCAAGAAATAAACAACGCAGTTTAGTGCTTTCTTCCACTTTTAGGGTTAGGCCGTGGTTTAGTTCAAATTCACAGATAATTTCAAATATTACGATTGACTTTATTTGAAAACGGATCATTTAAGACTAAATCTAAAAGCTTATAAGATTTGTATATATTAGGTTTGTACATATTTTGGAGGACATAATGAAAGTTCGATTTATAATATTTGTTATGGGTTTACTAATGGTTTCTACATTAGTAGGATGTGTTAACAATCATAATAATAATTCTTCCATGATTGATAATTCTACAATAATTGGTAAGGTACAAATGGAACATTATTATAAGGATATTTTTGATAGTTATGCAGATGTTATTGACTCATACGCTGATAGTATTATAGATAATAAATTAGAAACGAAGGCTTCAGCCACCCATACTATAAAATTAATCGATAATATAAACATTAAACTTAAAAATAATTCAATAAACAAAGAAGAAAGTAATAATTTTATTAAGTTAAATGCAGGCCTTAAAAACTTAGTAGAATGTTATAAAACAAATAACTTCTCCAATTTGAAAGAATATAACAGTCAAATAAATGAATACCTACCTAAAGTAAAAAGAGATCTTAGTGTTGATAGGAATAATAAAGTTGTTAAAGCTACTAATCGATTGAATAAGATAGTTGCTAATAGATATCATATAAGAAATTAAATATGGGAATGTTAGATACTTACTAGGAAGAATCAGCTGCGTGTTGAAGGACACGAATTAAATCTCTATAGTCTAGAAAAAATGGATGGATATGTCTTGGAAGTTTGTCAACTTTCACCGACCAAGATTGTTACCAGCTGGCTGATATTTACTACAATAAAGCTTAATAGATAAAGGATTTGGCTTGTAAGTTATGTTTTAATAAAAATGCAGTTTTATTCTTTGCGGATCTAATTTTAAATTGTTTTATGAAAATAAAGTCATAATTGGTTATAAAATAATTATTAGCTACATCTACGTAAAATTTGTCATTACCGTTAATTCGATGGTAAGTAGAAAACTTTGGATTATTCATAGTTCTATTATGTTTTATAAGTAAAATAAACAAAAAAATATCAATATATAATATATTATGATGTTAGCTTTTAAGAATTTTTGCATTCTCTCATAAGATTTGTATAGTAACAACTTTTCTAAATAACTGAAGAGTTACTTTTGCGACTGTAAACGCCCTTTTTCGGGACTTCACTACTAAAGAGTAACCGTAAAAATACTTTTATTTTAGGAACCCGCTACGAGTATCAAACAAATTTTTAACGGGAATTAGTCTTCACGCAAGTGCCGATAAAATTTTTGGTTGAGAAAAAACATTAATAAAGGCTTAATGAAATAATTGGAAAATATATAATAGAGCACTATATAAAAGACACTTTTGGTATTCAAGATAAGCAATGTTTAGATATCATTGCTCAACAACCACAACAGAAGATACTCTTTGACAGAGAATTATATCCCAATATTTGGTTAAAATCAGTTTTTATTTTACAAAAGATAATTAAACAACATATTATTTAAGATGGAAATAAAAGAAATGTTCTGATTACTAATATTTTTATTGAATATATTATTGAATATAAATGGATATAACATGGAATTTATACATGAAAAAAGTAAATTACTAATTTTGACGTTCACTAATCAGACTAATAATGAAAAATAGTTCTAGATAATGACAATTGTCTTCAAAAACATATTGTTAAATTATAATAAGAGATTTTTTAAACTGAAAGAGAGACAATAGTTCTCTCTTTTCTGTATTGCAGGAATATATAAAAATAGAATAATGAATCTCCTCAATAGAGCTATTGGAGATATTTTGGTATATAATTAGGTCGAACTTGTGGAGATAATCACAGTTTGGGGTTCATCTAAAAATTTAGGGGGAGAATTAATATGGAGCAAAAATTAAAGCATCATAAGGAATTAGTTTTATCTGCCACTTTTGTCGGTCTAGTTTGTGGATTAGTTTTAACCCATCAACAAGCCTATGCTGCGCAGACGTTGCCAGTAAATAATCAAGAGAGTCAGATTACTGCTGTAGCTGCACCAGAGAATAATCTTAGTAAAACAGCTGCAGTTAATCAAGACTATTCTGCTGAAAATATCTCTAATTCTGCGGCAAGTGTAATGTTACTACTAGTACTTATAGCAGTTTGAATAATAATGAAATTGCTAAGCAGGAAACAGCTGTTTCAGATTCAACAAATGCTGCCTCAACAGTAAATACTAGTGCAACAGTTCCTGCAACCAATGGAATTAACACTTCTTCGGCTGCAGAAAAGAATCAGCCAGTTAACACTATGACTAGTTCTTCCAATCAGGATACTAATAACACGACAGTAGTTAATCCAGCCGCTGTGTCTGATAATCAAATTAATGGTAATTCCACCAATACGGCAGCATCATCTGAGCAATCGGATACTAATATTATTGCGCAAGGAATCTGGGCACCAGCAATTGGGATTACACTCAGGAAGGTGAAGATTATATTCTGCACTTACATGCGGGCACTTTAGGAGCTCCTGTAACAGATTTGTTGGGGACTCTGAAGGTATTGGACATTTGAATACAGCTTTTGGTCAGCAGCTGACACAAATTGTGATTGACCCGGGAGTAATTGCCAATCAAATTCTTGTAGTTTATTTAAGTATTTAGGAAATTTAAAGACCATTCAAGGTTTAGAAAACTTGGATACCTCGCAGGTTACCGATATGTCTGAGATGTTTTATAACTGCATGGGTTTAACTAGTTTGAATTTGAGTAACTGGGATACTTCCCAGGTTACCGATATGTCTTTAATGTTTTACAACTGTGTAGGCCTAACCAGTCTAGATTTGAGTAATTGGAATACCTCACAAGTTACCAATATGGACTCTATGTTTAGAGATAGTTTTCGTTTAATCAGCCTAAATTTGAGTAACTGGGATACCTCCCAGGTTACTAATATGTACAAAATGTTTTCCAATTGTAACTATTTAACCAGCCTGAATTTGAGTCATTGGGATACTTCAAAAGTTACGAATATATCAGAGATGTTTAGGAACTGTGCCTACGTGAATCATTTAGTGTTGGGTCCAAAAACTCAATTCATTTACCAAACAACTGGTCCAAGTAATGGTAATTCTGAACTGCCAACAGTGCCAGCAGCTGGTACTAAAATTCCTGGGACTGATAGAGTAGTTACAGCACCTTATTGGGTGGCTACCAGTGGCTATCAACAAGGAAAACGTTATACTTCGGAGGAATTACAACAGCTGACAGGCCGAGATCAGGTGACGACCTATGATTGGGATAGTCAACCGCTTTTGCCAGCACAGTGGCCACGAAAGCAGTGATTCGGACTATTAATGTGCATAATCCGGATGGTACCATGCAGACAGAAAACCAAATTGCAACCCTGACACAGGAGATTAAGAATAATGCCGATGGCACGCAAACCTTGGGTCCTTGGTCTACGGCCAATGGCAGGCTTATGCCGTACCGGAAATTACCGGCTATACAGCTGCTCCCACTGAAGTAGCGGCCCAAACAGTCACCGACAGTACAGTTAATCAAACAATCGATGTTTATTATGAACCGGTGGTCCAACAGATTACAGTCAATTACTTAGAAAATGGGAAAATAGTCGGACCCAAATTTTAACTGGTTATGCAGGAGAAACGATTATTCCGCAATACCGGGCACCCAAGGGTTATGAAATCATTGATCGACCTCAGGAGAATTAACTTTTAGCACGGATAAACAACAAATTGTGCAAATTCCAGTCCAAGCTCAAATTATTCCAACTTCTGAAAGTAAAGTGTTAATTCGGACAGTGGATATTCATTTGCCGAGTGGTAATCTGAAAACTTACCGGCAGCCGGTGGTCCTAACACGGACCGTTTATCTGAATGCAGTAAGTGGAGAGAAGACTTATGACGATTGGAGTACGGTCATTGGGGAGCGATAACCGTACCCGTGGTGGCAGGTTATACAGCCAGTCAAGCCCAGGTAGCAGCCCAAACAGTTACTGCACAAGACAGTGATCAGCTGTTGGATATTTACTATACCAAAGCTTAATAGTTAAACAATCAATATTTTAATAAAAAGAAAGCACTCTTCAATGAGTGTTTTTTTATACGCTCAATGTATACAAATATATATAGTACAGAATAAAAATGATTCTAGTTAAGTGTGTGAGAAGCTAATCTTAGCCACTTGTTAGTGAGAATTAAAGTCTGAGTTAAAAGTGGTTGTTTGGTTATTAATGCTAATCGTGTTATAATAAAAACATAAAAAGAGCCGGTGTGCAACCACCAGCCCTCTATGTAGAGCCGTTTAAGACGGTGACGCATATTGGTTTAATTAATAACCGCTATTTGTCAAAGTTTAGGGCGGTTATTTTTTTTTGCTTATCTTGATAAGCTCAACAACTAAAGCTATCAGCTCAATGGTAAAAGTACCAAAGGTCAGCATTAGCTGCAACGCATCCTTAACGGACACGAGGCTGCTCCTTTCTTTAGAATAGTAATTGCTAAGGATATTTACACCATAGCGACCACCTCCTATAAAAAAGAGCGCCACCGCCTTAACTTCTCTACCTTTTAATTATACCATAAAAAGTGCTTGAAACCTTGATAAACTAGAGTTTAGAGCACTTCTTAAATGTCTAATATATAGAGTATAAATTAAATACTTACCATATCCAACTAAACATAATCGTATCTCTGTTTTATAATGACAATGAAATCGAAATCATACATACCTGCGGTTAAGCTGATAAACTACAAAAAGACACTCATAAGTGAGTGCTTTTTTAGCTACTGAATAAATCACAAATTAGTAATTATTCTCATGGTCTAAACATCGTTCTCTTTCTGTTTATAATAACAATGAAACCGTCATCATACATACCTGCGGTTTTAATTTTAAGAGAAAGGAATAAGTTAATGCAATCAAGAAATAAACATCGCAGTTTAGTGCTTTCTTCCACGTTTGTGGGTTGGTCTGTGGGTTAGTTTTAACTCATCAACAAGCCTATGCTGCGCAGACACCATCAGTAAGTAATCAGGAGAGTCAGATTACAGCTGTAGCTGCACCAAATAACAATTTAAATAAAACAGCTGCAGTTAATCAAGCCTATACTGCTGAAAATATAGCTAATTCTGCAGCCAGTGGTAATGTTACTCCTAATACTTATAGCAGTTTGCAGACTAATGCAATTACTAAGCAGGATTCTAGTCTTCAAATCACTAATTCAGATGCAACAGCAGCTGTTGCAACACCTAATACTGGTGCAGCAGCTCCTGTAGATAATGGAACTACTACTTCAACCAATCCAGAAAATAATAATTCAACTAATCCTGATACCAGTCTTCCTAGTCCGGATACCGGTAATTCTGCAAGTACTCCAGTTGCAGCTTCTGATAATCAAACTACTGGTAATTCCAACACTACCTCAACATCATCTGAGCAACCGGATACTAATATTATTGACCAAGGAACTTGGGTACCAGCAAGTGGGATTACACCCAGGAGGGTGACGACTATATTCTGCATCTACATACGGTACTTTAGGAACTCCGCAAGGAGATGAAGGCGTTGGTAGTCTGAATGTAGCTTTTTGGCAACAATTAACGCAAATTATAATTGATCCGGGAGTGATTGCCAATCAGAATTCTCGGGATTATTTAGTTATTTATCTAATTTAAAGACTATTCAAGGTTTAGAAAACTTGGATACTTCGCAGGTCACGGATATGTCTTATATGTTTTATGGCTGTGAGAGGTTAACTAATCTGGATGTCAGTCATTTTGATACCTCACAGGTCAGGTATATGGATTGGATGTTTTCAGACTGTTATAATTTAACTAGTCTGGATGTCAGTCATTTTAATACTTACCAGGTTATTGAAATGACTAGGATGTTTTATTACTGTGAGAATTTAGCTGATCTAGATGTCAGTCATTTTGATACCTCGCAGGTAACCGATATGGGTATGATGTTTACAGGCTGCTATAATTTAACTAATCTGGATGTCAGTCATTTTGATACCTCACAGGTTACCAATATGTCTTTTATGTTTATTACTGTGAGAATTTAGCTGATCTAGATGTCAGTCATTTTGATACCTCTCGGGTCACGGATATGCCTGAGATGTTTGCAGACTGTAAGAATTTAACTAGTTTGGATCTTAGCAGTTTTGATACTTCTCCACTAGTTAATTCTAAATGGGTTCATTTTTCTATGTTAGCTGGCTGTACCAACTTACATCATTTAGTATTGGGGCCCAAGATTCAATTAATTGATCAAAACGGTTGGATTTCAGATCTTCCAGCAGTGCCAGCAGCCGGTACTAAAATTCCCGGGACTGATAAAACGGTGACAGCACCTTATTGGGTGGCTACCAGTGGCTATCAACAAGGGAAGCGTTATACTTCCGACGAATTACAACAGTTAACGGGCCGGGATCAGGTAACGACCTATGATTGGGCCAGCCAACCGCTCTTTGCCAGCACCGTGAACAGTAAAGTGGTGACCCGGACTATTAATGTGCATAATCCGGATGGAACCACACACAGTGAAAAGCAGACAGCTATGCTCAGTCAGGAGATTAAGAATAACGCTGACGGGACTCAAACAGTTGGTCCTTGGTCCACGGCTCAATGGGCAGCTTATGCTATACCGGAAATTGCCGGTTATACGGCTAATCCAAGTACAGTAGCAGCCCAAACTGTTAATGAAAAGACTCAGGAGCAAACCGTCGATGTTTACTATGAACCGGTTTTACAACAGATTACCGTCAATTACTTAGATAATGGCAAAATAGTCGGGACCCAAATCCTGACCGGTTATGCAGGGGAAACGATTATTCCGCAATACCGGGCACCTAAGGGCTATGAAATCCTTGATCAGCCGCAGGGTCAGGTAAGCTTTACCACAGCCCAACAACAAATTATTCAAGTGGCCGTTCAAGCCCGGATCCTGAAGACTTCCGAAACTAAAAGTCTTATCCGGACCGTAAATATACATCGGCCAAGTGGAACCATTCAGACCTATCGGCAGCCGGTGGTCTTAATGCGGACAGTGTATGTCAATGCAGTCAACGGAGCCAAGAGTTATGGCAGCTGGAGTGTAGGTTCTTGGGATGCGGTGCCGGTACCTGTGATTACCGGATATACAGCCAGTCAAGCGCAAGTAGCAGCCCAACAAGTTACTGCGCAAGACAGTGATCAGCTGCTTGATATTTACTACACCAAAGCTTAAAAGGAAACCTATAAATAATAAATAAACACATAGATATAAAAGAAAAGCACTCTTCAATGAGTGCTTTTTCTATCTACTCAATGTATACAAACATGTAGAGAAAGAATTAAAGTGCTTTAAATCTGATAAGTTAGAGTTTAGAGCACTTTTTTATATATTGTTTATAGTTTAATAATTAGGTCAAACCCCAGCGCACCAGTAGCAAAGTTTATTCAAAGCTAATATCCGCCCTTTTAAGAGCTTTACAAGGTATTCAGGTATATTTATATTCAAGACTCAATAAAATTTAATGATTGGGCAAAATAAAACTTAAAGTCAAGATTATTTTAAAGATCATTGTTAGTGGGGATTAAAACCCGAGTGAAAAGCTGTTGCTTGGGTTATTAATGCTAATCGTGTTATAATAAAGACATAAAAAGAGCCGGTGTGCAACCACCAGCCCTTCTATGTAGAGCCGTTTAAGACGGTGACGCAGGGTTACTATTAAATAACCGCTACTGGGCAAAGTATAGGCGGTTATTTTTTTTGCTTATCTTAATAAGCTCAACAACTAAAGCTATCAGCTCAATGGTAAAAGTACCAAAGGCCAGCATTAGCTGCAACGCATCCTTAACGGACACGAGGCTGCTCCTTTCTTTAGAATAGTAATTGCTAAGGGTATTACACCATAGCGACCACCTCCCATAAAAAAGAGCGCCACCGCCTTAACTTCTCTACCCTTTAATTATAGCATAAAAAGTGCTTTAAACCTTGATAAATTGGGGTTTAGAGCACTTCTTAAATGTTTAATATGTTTAATATAATATAAAGAGCATAAATTAAATACTTACCATATCCAACTAAACATAATCGTACCTCTGTTTTATAATGACAATGAAATCGAAATCATACATACCTGCGGTTAAGCTGATAACCTACAAAAAGGTACTCCTAAGTGAGTGCTTTTTTAGTATCTCAAATAATTATAAAATGATTATAATCAAGGCTAGGTTTAGGTTTATAATAAAAATGAAACCGCATTTATAATTGAAATACAGTTTCAAAATTAACAGAAAGGAACAAGATCATGAAACTAAACAATAAACATCGCGGTTTAGTGCTTTCTTCCACTTTTGTGGGATTGGTTTGTGGCTTAGTTTTAACCCACCAACAAGCCTATGCTGCGCAGACAGCATCAGTAAGTAATCAGCAGAGTCAGATTACAACTGTGTCAGACAATAATCTGAATCAATCAGCTGCAGTTAATCCGAAGAGCTACTCTAGCAATATTTCTCATCCTACACCTGTCAGTTATAATGTTACTCCTAGTACTTATAGCAGTTCAGAAACAACCACAAATTCTAAGCAGCAGCCAGCTAATTCAGATGCAACAGCTGCTGCTCCAACACCTAATACTGGTGCAACAGGCCAGTAGATAATGGGACTGCTACTTCAACTGATCCGGAAAATAATAATTCAGCTAACCCTGCTACCAGTTCCCCTAGTCAGGATACTGATAAGCCCGCAACAACCACAACTACAGGCGCTGATAATTCAACTACTGGGAATCCAACTACTACGGCGGCATCATCTGAGCAACCGAATACTAATATCATTGCCCAAGGAACTTGGGTACCAGTAAGTGGGACTACTCCCAGGAAGGTGACGACTATATTTTGCATCTGCATGCGGGCACTCTAGGAACTCCAGGAAAAGATAAGGATGATTATAATAGAGATACTTGGGATGCAGGTATTGGCAGTCTAAATACAGCTTTTCAGCAACATTTGACGCAAATTATAATTGATCCGGGAGTGATTGCCAATCAGAATTCCCGGGATTATTTAGTCATTTATATAATTTAAAGACTATCCAAGGTTTAGAAAATTTAGATACCTCGCAAGTTACCGATATGAGTAGTATGTTTGATTGGTGTCAAAGTTTAACCAATCTGGATTTCAGTCATTTTGATACCTCGCAGGTCACTAATATGTCTGGGATGTTTTGGCAATGTAGGGGTTTAACCAATCTGGATGTAAGTAATTGGATACTTCCAAGGTTACTGATATGTCTGTGATGTTTAATGAATGTGTGAATTTAACCAATCTGGATTTCAGTCATTTTAATACCTCCCAGGTCACTAATATGTCTGGGATGTTTGTACATTGTGACAATTTATCTAGTTTGGATGTCAGTCATTTTGATACCTCGCGGGTCACTAATATGTCTGGGATGTTTGACAACTGTGAGAATTTAACCAATCTGGATGTAAGTAATTGGGATACTTCCAAGGTTACTGATATGTCTGTGATGTTTCAAGAATGTGTGAGTTTAACTAGCCTGGATGTAAGTAATTGGGATACCTCAAAAGTCACCGATATGGCTTGGATGTTTGTAGACTGCGTGAGTTTACGTAATTTGGATGTAAGTCATTTTAATACCTCTCAGGTTACTGATATGGCTTGGATGTTTGATGGCTGTGCTAATTTAACTAGTTTGGATTTAAGTCATTTTGATACCTCGCGGGTCATCGATATGTCTTTTATGTTTGGCGACTGTAAGAATTTAACTAGTTTGGATTTAAGTCATTTTGATACTTCCCAGGTTACTGATATGTCTTGGATGTTTTCTAACTGTTCTAGTTTAACTAATCTGGATTTAAGTCATTTTGATACCTCGCGGGTCATCGATATGTCGAGTATGTTTGGCGACTGTAAGAATTTAACTAGTTTGGATTTAAGTCATTTTGATACTTCCCAGGTTACTGATATGGCTTGGATGTTTTCTAACTGTTCTAGTTTAACTAATCTGGATTTAAGTCATTTTGATACTTCCCAGGTTACCAATATGTCTGATATGTTTAGAGGCTGTGAGAGTTTAACCAATCTGGATGTCAGTCATTTTGATACCTCGCGGGTCATCGATATGTGGAGTATGTTTGGCGACTGTAAGAATTTAACTAGTTTGGATCTTAGCAGTTTTGATACATCCCAGGTCACCCATGTGTCTGGGATGTTAGCTGGCTGTATCAACTTACATCATTTAGTATTGGGGCCCAAAATTCAATTAATTGATCCAAACGGTTGGATTTCAGACCTTCCAGCAGTGCCGGCAACAGGTACTAAAATTCCCAGGACTGATAAAATAGTTACCGCACCTTATTGGGTGGCTACCAGTGGCTATCAACAAGGGAAGCGTTATACTTCAGACGAATTACAACAGTTAACCGGTCGGGATCAGGTGACGACTTATGATTGGATAGTCAAGTACCTTATCAAGAGACAGTAGAGTCAAAATCAGTTACTAGAACCATTAATGTTCATTATCCGGATGGTCAAGTGAAAACTATCCAGGATACTGTAGATCTAAGTCGCAAGGTTAAAGTTAAAGCCGATGGTTCGAAGACCTATGGAGAATGGTCTACAGCCCAATGGGAAGCTTATACAGTACCGGAATTAGCCGGTTATCAAGCCAATCAGTCGAAGATTCCAGCTCAAACTGTAGATAGCAATACCACTGATACGACTATTGATATTTTATATGAACCTCTTGCACAAACAATTGTGATTCAGTATCTGGATCAAGGGCAAGTAGTAGGTACCCAAAAGTTGATAGGTTACACCGGGGAAACCTTAATTCCTAATTATCATGCCCCGCAAGGCTATGAAATTACTTCTTCGCCGCAACCAAATATCACGGTAGATGCAACTGGAAAACAAATCATTCAAGTTAACGTTAGTCATAAAATCACGCAAAGTGCTGAAACTCTAACGAAGACCCGGACTATTAATATTCATTTGCCTAATGCTACGGTAAAAACCTATCGTCAGGTAGCCGTAATCAAACGCAATGTCGCTGTTGATCAAGTCACAGGTTCGAAGACCTATGGCCATGGCATAATAATAGTTGGGATGCAATGGAGATTCCAATTATAGAGGCTATACAGCCAATCAAAACAGTATTGCCGCTCAAGAAGTTACAGCCGAGACGGAGAATGAAACCATTGATATCTTTTATGTTCAAAACTGATAAACTATAAAAAGCACTCCTAAGTGAGTGCTTTTTTATGTCTGCTTAATGATAAAGGCCCAAAAGCCAGCATTAGTTGCAACGCATCCTTAACGGACACGAGGATGCTCCCTTCTTTAGAATAGCAGTTGCTAAGGATATTACACCATAGCGACCATTTTCTTAACTTCTCCACCTTTCAATTAACCATAAAAAGTGCTTTAAACCTTGATAAATTGGGTTTAGAGCATTTTTTTATATATTATTTATAGTTTAATAACTAGGTCAAACCCTAGCGCGCCAGTAGCAAAGTTTATTCAAATCTAATATCCGCCCTTTTAAGAGCTTTACAAGGTATTCAGGTATATTTATATTCAAAGACAAATAAAAGATGATAGCGGGCTAAAATAAGGCATGTATAAATTCTTATCTGGATAAAATCCTAGACAGCTGTTTGTCTGACTGTATGAAATAAAATGTAATAAAATATCCAATTTACATAATCAAGTAGAGCATAATTTCATAAATTATGAAAATAGACAACCTTAAATTCACAATACACGAACATAACACAGGCGAATTATAAAGTTTGTTAGTGCCTAGTTCCTTATGACATCAAACATAGTTAAGAGAACCAGCAAGCCATACTTGCATAAATTAGATTGTGAACTGGTGGGCTGATCTTCTGAACCACTGGAAAGGGAGAAGAAAACAGACGGCTCATTTTGCATAGACCATAGGACGGAAGAGGTGGCGTTCCAAAATGGATTATTGGGATAAAGAAGGGTGATACTGTGCCAGAATGATATGGGAGATAAAAGTCCTATGGGCTATAGCCCATAGGACTTTTATCTCCCATATCATTCTGGCACAGTATCACCCCTTCTTTATCCCAATAATCCCATTTTGGAACGCCACCTCTTCCGTCCTATGGTCTATGCAAAATGAGCCGTCTGTTTTCTTCTCCCTTTCCAGTGGTTCAGAAGATCAGCCCCACCAGTTCACAATCTAATTTATGCAAGTATGGCTTGCTGGTTCTCTTAACTATGTTTGATGTCATAAGGAACTAGGCACTAACAAACTTTATAATTCGCCTGTGTTATGTTCGTGTATTGTGAATTTAAGGTTGTCTATTTTCATAATTTATGAAATTATGCTCTACTTGATTATGTAAATTGGATATTTTATTACATTTTATTTCATACAGTCAGACAAACAGCTGTCTAGGATTTTATCCAGATAAGAATTTATACATGCCTTATTTTAGCCCCGCTATCATCTTTTATTTGTCTTTGAATATAAATATACCTGAATACCTTGTAAAGCTCTTAAAAGGGCGGATATTAGATTTGAATAAACTTTGCTACTGGCGCGCTAGGGTTTGACCTAGTTATTAAACTATAAATAATATATAAAAAAATGCTCTAAACCCCAATTTATCAAGGTTTAAAGCACTTTTTATGGTTAATTGAAAGGTGGAGAAGTTAAGAAAATGGTCGCTATGGTGTAATATCCTTAGCAACTGCTATTCTAAAGAAGGAGCATCCTCGTGTCCGTTAAGGATGCGTTGCAACTAATGCTGGCTTTTGGGCCTTTATCATTAAGCAGACATAAAAAAGCACTCACTTAGGAGTGCTTTTTATAGTTTATCAGTTTTGAACATAAAAGATATCAATGGTTTCATTCTCCGTCTCGGCTGTAACTTCTTGAGCGGCAATACTGTTTTGATTGGCTGTATAGCCCTCTATAATTGGAATCTCCATTGCATCCCAACTATTATTATGCCATGGCCCATAGGTCTTCGAACCTGTGACTTGATCAACAGCGACATTGCGTTTGATTACGGCTACCTGACGATAGGTTTTTACCGTAGCATTAGGCAAATGAATATTAATAGTCCGGGTCTTCGTTAGAGTTTCAGCACTTTGCGTGATTTTATGACTAACGTTAACTTGAATGATTTGTTTTCCAGTTGCATCTACCGTGATATTTGGTTGCGGCGAAGAAGTAATTTCATAGCCTTGCGGGGCATGATAATTAGGAATTAAGGTTTCCCCGGTGTAACCTATCAACTTTTGGGTACCTACTACTTGCCCTTGATCCAGATACTGAATCACAATTGTTTGTGCAAGAGGTTCATATAAAATATCAATAGTCGTATCAGTGGTATTGCTATCTACAGTTTGAGCTGGAATCTTCGACTGATTGGCTTGATAACCGGCTAATTCCGGTACTGTATAAGCTTCCCATTGGGCTGTAGACCATTCTCCATAGGTCTTCGAACCATCGGCTTTAACTTTAACCTTGCGACTTAGATCTACAGTATCCTGGATAGTTTTCACTTGACCATCCGGATAATGAACATTAATGGTTCTAGTAACTGATTTTGACTCTACTGTCTCTTGATAAGGTACTTGACTATCCCAATCATAAGTCGTCACCTGATCCCGACCGGTTAACTGTTGTAATTCGTCTGAAGTATAACGCTTCCCTTGTTGATAGCCACTGGTAGCCACCCAATAAGGTGCGGTAACTATTTTATCAGTCCTGGGAATTTTAGTACCTGTTGCCGGCACTGCTGGAAGGTCTGAAATCCAACCGTTTGGATCAATTAATTGAATTTTGGGCCCCAATACTAAATGATGTAAGTTGATACAGCCAGCTAACATCCCAGACACATGGGTGACCTGGGATGTATCAAAACTGCTAAGATCCAAACTAGTTAAATTCTTACAGTCGCCAAACATACTCCACATATCGATGACCCGCGAGGTATCAAAATGACTGACATCCAGATTGGTTAAACTCTCACAGCCTCTAAACATATCAGACATATTGGTAACCTGGGAAGTATCAAAATGACTTAAATCCAGATTAGTTAAACTAGAACAGTTAGAAAACATCCAAGCCATATCAGTAACCTGGGAAGTATCAAAATGACTTAAATCCAAACTAGTTAAATTCTTACAGTCGCCAAACATACTCGACATATCGATGACCCGCGAGGTATCAAAATGACTTAAATCCAGATTAGTTAAACTAGAACAGTTAGAAAACATCCAAGACATATCAGTAACCTGGGAAGTATCAAAATGACTTAAATCCAAACTAGTTAAATTCTTACAGTCGCCAAACATAAAAGACATATCGATGACCCGCGAGGTATCAAAATGACTTAAATCCAAACTAGTTAAATTAGCACAGCCATCAAACATCCAAGCCATATCAGTAACCTGAGAGGTATTAAAATGACTTACATCCAAATTACGTAAACTCACGCAGTCTACAAACATCCAAGCCATATCGGTGACTTTTGAGGTATCCCAATTACTTACATCCAGGCTAGTTAAACTCACACATTCTTGAAACATCACAGACATATCAGTAACCTTGGAAGTATCCCAATTACTTACATCCAGATTGGTTAAATTCTCACAGTTGTCAAACATCCCAGACATATTAGTGACCCGCGAGGTATCAAAATGACTGACATCCAAACTAGATAAATTGTCACAATGTACAAACATCCCAGACATATTAGTGACCTGGGAGGTATTAAAATGACTGAAATCCAGATTGGTTAAATTCACACATTCATTAAACATCACAGACATATCAGTAACCTTGGAAGTATCCCAATTACTTACATCCAGATTGGTTAAACCCCTACATTGCCAAAACATCCCAGACATATTAGTGACCTGCGAGGTATCAAAATGACTGAAATCCAGATTGGTTAAACTTTGACACCAATCAAACATACTACTCATATCGGTAACTTGCGAGGTATCTAAATTTTCTAAACCTTGGATAGTCTTTAAATTATATAAATGACTAAATAATCCCCGGGAATTCTGATTGGCAATCACTCCCGGATCAATTATAATTTGCGTCAAATGTTGCTGAAAAGCTGTATTTAGACTGCCAATACCTGCATCCCAAGTATCTCTATTATAATCATCCTTATCTTTTCCTGGAGTTCCTAGAGTGCCCGCATGCAGATGCAAAATATAGTCGTCACCTTCCTGGGAGTAGTCCCACTTACTGGTACCCCAAGTTCCTTGGGCAATGATATTAGTATTCGGTTGCTCAGATGATGCCGCCGTAGTAGTTGGATTCCCAGTAGTTGAATTATCAGCGCCTGTAGTTGTGGTTGTTGCGGGCTTATCAGTATCCTGACTAGGGGAACTGGTAGCAGGGTTAGCTGAATTATTATTTTCCGGATCAGTTGAAGTAGCAGTCCCATTATCTACTGGCCCTGTTGCACCAGTATTAGGTGTTGGAGCAGCAGCTGTTGCATCTGAATTAGCTGGCTGCTGCTTAGAATTTGTGGTTGTTTCTGAACTGCTATAAGTACTAGGAGTAACATTATAACTGACAGGTGTAGGATGAGAAATATTGCTAGAGTAGCTCTTCGGATTAACTGCAGCTGATTGATTCAGATTATTGTCTGACACAGTTGTAATCTGACTCTGCTGATTACTTACTGATGCTGTCTGCGCAGCATAGGCTTGTTGGTGGGTTAAAACTAAGCCACAAACCAATCCCACAAAAGTGGAAGAAAGCACTAAACCGCGATGTTTATTGTTTAGTTTCATGATCTTGTTCCTTTCTGTTAATTTTGAAACTGTATTTCAATTATAAATGCGGTTTCATTTTTATTATAAACCTAAACCTAGCCTTGATTATAATCATTTTATAATTATTTGAGATACTAAAAAAGCACTCACTTAGGAGTACCTTTTTGTAGGTTATCAGCTTAACCGCAGGTATGTATGATTTCGATTTCATTGTCATTATAAAACAGAGGTACGATTATGTTTAGTTGGATATGGTAAGTATTTAATTTATGCTCTTTATATTATATTAAACATATTAAACATTTAAGAAGTGCTCTAAACCCCAATTTATCAAGGTTTAAAGCACTTTTTATGCTATAATTAAAGGGTAGAGAAGTTAAGGCGGTGGCGCTCTTTTTTATGGGAGGTGGTCGCTATGGTGTAATACCCTTAGCAATTACTATTCTAAAGAAAGGAGCAGCCTCGTGTCCGTTAAGGATGCGTTGCAGCTAATGCTGGCCTTTGGTACTTTTACCATTGAGCTGATAGCTTTAGTTGTTGAGCTTATTAAGATAAGCAAAAAAAATAACCGCCTATACTTTGCCCAGTAGCGGTTATTTAATAGTAACCCTGCGTCACCGTCTTAAACGGCTCTACATAGAAGGGCTGGTGGTTGCACACCGGCTCTTTTTATGTCTTTATTATAACACGATTAGCATTAATAACCCAAGCAACAGCTTTTCACTCGGGTTTTAATCCCCACTAACAATGATCTTTAAAATAATCTTGACTTTAAGTTTTATTTTGCCCAATCATTAAATTTTATTGAGTCTTGAATATAAATATACCTGAATACCTTGTAAAGCTCTTAAAAGGGCGGATATTAGCTTTGAATAAACTTTGCTACTGGTGCGCTGGGGTTTGACCTAATTATTAAACTATAAACAATATATAAAAAAGTGCTCTAAACTCTAACTTATCAGATTTAAAGCACTTTAATTCTTTCTCTACATGTTTGTATACATTGAGTAGATAGAAAAAGCACTCATTGAAGAGTGCTTTTCTTTTATATCTATGTGTTTATTTATTATTTATAGGTTTCCTTTTAAGCTTTGGTGTAGTAAATATCAAGCAGCTGATCACTGTCTTGCGCAGTAACTTGTTGGGCTGCTACTTGCGCTTGACTGGCTGTATATCCGGTAATCACAGGTACCGGCACCGCATCCCAAGAACCTACACTCCAGCTGCCATAACTCTTGGCTCCGTTGACTGCATTGACATACACTGTCCGCATTAAGACCACCGGCTGCCGATAGGTCTGAATGGTTCCACTTGGCCGATGTATATTTACGGTCCGGATAAGACTTTTAGTTTCGGAAGTCTTCAGGATCCGGGCTTGAACGGCCACTTGAATAATTTGTTGTTGGGCTGTGGTAAAGCTTACCTGACCCTGCGGCTGATCAAGGATTTCATAGCCCTTAGGTGCCCGGTATTGCGGAATAATCGTTTCCCCTGCATAACCGGTCAGGATTTGGGTCCCGACTATTTTGCCATTATCTAAGTAATTGACGGTAATCTGTTGTAAAACCGGTTCATAGTAAACATCGACGGTTTGCTCCTGAGTCTTTTCATTAACAGTTTGGGCTGCTACTGTACTTGGATTAGCCGTATAACCGGCAATTTCCGGTATAGCATAAGCTGCCCATTGAGCCGTGGACCAAGGACCAACTGTTTGAGTCCCGTCAGCGTTATTCTTAATCTCCTGACTGAGCATAGCTGTCTGCTTTTCACTGTGTGTGGTTCCATCCGGATTATGCACATTAATAGTCCGGGTCACCACTTTACTGTTCACGGTGCTGGCAAAGAGCGGTTGGCTGGCCCAATCATAGGTCGTTACCTGATCCCGGCCCGTTAACTGTTGTAATTCGTCGGAAGTATAACGCTTCCCTTGTTGATAGCCACTGGTAGCCACCCAATAAGGTGCTGTCACCGTTTTATCAGTCCCGGGAATTTTAGTACCGGCTGCTGGCACTGCTGGAAGATCTGAAATCCAACCGTTTTGATCAATTAATTGAATCTTGGGCCCCAATACTAAATGATGTAAGTTGGTACAGCCAGCTAACATAGAAAAATGAACCCATTTAGAATTAACTAGTGGAGAAGTATCAAAACTGCTAAGATCCAAACTAGTTAAATTCTTACAGTCTGCAAACATCTCAGGCATATCCGTGACCCGAGAGGTATCAAAATGACTGACATCTAGATCAGCTAAATTCTCACAGTAATAAAACATAAAAGACATATTGGTAACCTGTGAGGTATCAAAATGACTGACATCCAGATTAGTTAAATTATAGCAGCCTGTAAACATCATACCCATATCGGTTACCTGCGAGGTATCAAAATGACTGACATCTAGATCAGCTAAATTCTCACAGTAATAAAACATCCTAGTCATTTCAATAACCTGGTAAGTATTAAAATGACTGACATCCAGACTAGTTAAATTATAACAGTCTGAAAACATCCAATCCATATACCTGACCTGTGAGGTATCAAAATGACTGACATCCAGATTAGTTAACCTCTCACAGCCATAAAACATATAAGACATATCCGTGACCTGCGAAGTATCCAAGTTTTCTAAACCTTGAATAGTCTTTAAATTAGATAAATAACTAAATAATCCCCGAGAATTCTGATTGGCAATCACTCCCGGATCAATTATAATTTGCGTTAATTGTTGCCAAAAAGCTACATTCAGACTACCAACGCCTTCATCTCCTTGCGGAGTTCCTAAAGTACCCGTATGTAGATGCAGAATATAGTCGTCACCCTCCTGGGTGTAATCCCACTTGCTGGTACCCCAAGTTCCTTGGTCAATAATATTAGTATCCGGTTGCTCAGATGATGTTGAGGTAGTGTTGGAATTACCAGTAGTTTGATTATCAGAAGCTGCAACTGGAGTACTTGCAGAATTACCGGTATCCGGACTAGGAAGACTGGTATCAGGATTAGTTGAATTATTATTTTCTGGATTGGTTGAAGTAGTAGTTCCATTATCTACAGGAGCTGCTGCACCAGTATTAGGTGTTGCAACAGCTGCTGTTGCATCTGAATTAGTGATTTGAAGACTAGAATCCTGCTTAGTAATTGCATTAGTCTGCAAACTGCTATAAGTATTAGGAGTAACATTACCACTGGCTGCAGAATTAGCTATATTTTCAGCAGTATAGGCTTGATTAACTGCAGCTGTTTTATTTAAATTGTTATTTGGTGCAGCTACAGCTGTAATCTGACTCTCCTGATTACTTACTGATGGTGTCTGCGCAGCATAGGCTTGTTGATGAGTTAAAACTAACCCACAGACCAACCCCACAAACGTGGAAGAAAGCACTAAACTGCGATGTTTATTTCTTGATTGCATTAACTTATTCCTTTCTCTTAAAATTAAAACCGCAGGTATGTATGATGACGGTTTCATTGTTATTATAAAACAGAAAGAGAACGATGTTTAGACCATGAGAATAATTACTAATTTGTGATTTATTCAGTAGCTAAAAAAGCACTCACTTATGAGTGTCTTTTTGTAGTTTATCAGCTTAACCGCAGGTATGTATGATTTCGATTTCATTGTCATTATAAAACAGAGATACGATTATGTTTAGTTGGATATGGTAAGTATTTAATTTATACTCTATATATTAGACATTTAAGAAGTGCTCTAAACTCTAGTTTATCAAGGTTTCAAGCACTTTTTATGGTATAATTAAAAGGTAGAGAAGTTAAGGCGGTGGCGCTCTTTTTTATAGGAGGTGGTCGCTATGGTGTAAATATCCTTAGCAATTACTATTCTAAAGAAAGGAGCAGCCTCGTGTCCGTTAAGGATGCGTTGCAGCTAATGCTGACCTTTGGTACTTTTACCATTGAGCTGATAGCTTTAGTTGTTGAGCTTATCAAGATAAGCAAAAAAAAAATAACCGCCCTAAACTTTGACAAATAGCGGTTATTAATTAAACCAATATGCGTCACCGTCTTAAACGGCTCTACATAGAGGGCTGGTGGTTGCACACCGGCTCTTTTTATGTTTTTATTATAACACGATTAGCATTAATAACCCAAACAACCACTTTTAACTCAGACTTTAATTCTCACTAACAAGTGGCTAAGATTAGCTTCTCACACACTTAACTAGAATCATTTTTATTCTGTACTATATATATTTGTATACATTGAGCGTATAAAAAAACACTCATTGAAGAGTGCTTTCTTTTTATTAAAATATTGATTGTTTAACTATTAAGCTTTGGTATAGTAAATATCCAACAGCTGATCACTGTCTTGTGCAGTAACTGTTTGGGCTGCTACCTGGGCTTGACTGGCTGTATAACCTGCCACCACGGGTACGGTTATCGCTCCCCAATGACCCGTACTCCAATCGTCATAAGTCTTCTCTCCACTTACTGCATTCAGATAAACGGTCCGTGTTAGGACCACCGGCTGCCGGTAAGTTTTCAGATTACCACTCGGCAAATGAATATCCACTGTCCGAATTAACACTTTACTTTCAGAAGTTGGAATAATTTGAGCTTGGACTGGAATTTGCACAATTTGTTGTTTATCCGTGCTAAAAGTTAATTCTCCCTGAGGTCGATCAATGATTTCATAACCCTTGGGTGCCCGGTATTGCGGAATAATCGTTTCTCCTGCATAACCAGTTAAAATTTGGGTCCCGACTATTTTCCCATTTTCTAAGTAATTGACTGTAATCTGTTGGACCACCGGTTCATAATAAACATCGATTGTTTGATTAACTGTACTGTCGGTGACTGTTTGGGCCGCTACTTCAGTGGGAGCAGCTGTATAGCCGGTAATTTCCGGTACGGCATAAGCCTGCCATTGGCCCGTAGACCAAGGACCCAAGGTTTGCGTGCCATCGGCATTATTCTTAATCTCCTGTGTCAGGGTTGCAATTTGGTTTTCTGTCTGCATGGTACCATCCGGATTATGCACATTAATAGTCCGAATCACTGCTTTCGTGGCCACTGTGCTGGCAAAAAGCGGTTGACTATCCCAATCATAGGTCGTCACCTGATCTCGGCCTGTCAGCTGTTGTAATTCCTCCGAAGTATAACGTTTTCCTTGTTGATAGCCACTGGTAGCCACCCAATAAGGTGCTGTAACTACTCTATCAGTCCCAGGAATTTTAGTACCAGCTGCTGGCACTGTTGGCAGTTCAGAATTACCATTACTTGGACCAGTTGTTTGGTAAATGAATTGAGTTTTTGGACCCAACACTAAATGATTCACGTAGGCACAGTTCCTAAACATCTCTGATATATTCGTAACTTTTGAAGTATCCCAATGACTCAAATTCAGGCTGGTTAAATAGTTACAATTGGAAAACATTTTGTACATATTAGTAACCTGGGAGGTATCCCAGTTACTCAAATTTAGGCTGATTAAACGAAAACTATCTCTAAACATAGAGTCCATATTGGTAACTTGTGAGGTATTCCAATTACTCAAATCTAGACTGGTTAGGCCTACACAGTTGTAAAACATTAAAGACATATCGGTAACCTGGGAAGTATCCCAGTTACTCAAATTCAAACTAGTTAAACCCATGCAGTTATAAAACATCTCAGACATATCGGTAACCTGCGAGGTATCCAAGTTTTCTAAACCTTGAATGGTCTTTAAATTTCCTAAATACTTAAATAAACTACAAGAATTTTGATTGGCAATTACTCCCGGGTCAATCACAATTTGTGTCAGCTGCTGACCAAAAGCTGTATTCAAATGTCCAATACCTTCAGAGTCCCCCAACAAATCTGTTACAGGAGCTCCTAAAGTGCCCGCATGTAAGTGCAGAATATAATCTTCACCTTCCTGAGTGTAATCCCAATTGCTGGTGCCCCAGATTCCTTGCGCAATAATATTAGTATCCGATTGCTCAGATGATGCTGCCGTATTGGTGGAATTACCATTAATTTGATTATCAGACACAGCGGCTGGATTAACTACTGTCGTGTTATTAGTATCCTGATTGGAAGAACTAGTCATAGTGTTAACTGGCTGATTCTTTTCTGCAGCCGAAGAAGTGTTAATTCCATTGGTTGCAGGAACTGTTGCACTAGTATTTACTGTTGAGGCAGCATTTGTTGAATCTGAAACAGCTGTTTCCTGCTTAGCAATTTCATTATTATTCAAACTGCTATAAGTACTAGTAGTAACATTACCACTTGCCGCAGAATTAGAGATATTTTCAGCAGAATAGTCTTGATTAACTGCAGCTGTTTTACTAAGATTATTCTCTGGTGCAGCTACAGCAGTAATCTGACTCTCTTGATTATTTACTGGCAACGTCTGCGCAGCATAGGCTTGTTGATGGGTTAAAACTAATCCACAAACTAGACCGACAAAAGTGGCAGATAAAACTAATTCCTTATGATGCTTTAATTTTTGCTCCATATTAATTCTCCCCCTAAATTTTTAGATGAACCCCAAACTGTGATTATCTCCACAAGTTCGACCTAATTATATACCAAAATATCTCCAATAGCTCTATTGAGGAGATTCATTATTCTATTTTTATATATTCCTGCAATACAGAAAAAGAGAGAACTATTGTCTCTCTTTCAGTTTAAAAAATCTCTTATTATAATTTAACAATATGTTTTTGAAGACAATTGTCATTATCTAGAACTATTTTTCATTATTAGTCTGATTAGTGAACGTCAAAATTAGTAATTTACTTTTTTCATGTATAAATTCCATGTTATATCCATTTATATTCAATAATATATTCAATAAAAAATATTAGTAATCAGAACATTTCTTTTATTTCCATCTTAAATAATATGTTGTTTAATTATCTTTTGTAAAATAAAAACTGATTTTAACCAAATATTGGGATATAATTCTCTGTCAAAGAGTATCTTCTGTTGTGGTTGTTGAGCAATGATATCTAAACATTGCTTATCTTGAATACCAAAAGTGTCTTTTATATAGTGCTCTATTATATATTTTCCAATTATTTCATTAAGCCTTTATTAATGTTTTTTCTCAACCAAAAATTTTATCGGCACTTGCGTGAAGACTAATTCCCGTTAAAAAATTTGTTTGATACTCGTAGCGGGTTCCTAAAATAAAAGTATTTTTACGGTTACTCTTTAGTAGTGAAGTCCCGAAAAAAGGGCGTTTACAGTCGCAAAAGTAACTCTTCAGTTATTTAGAAAAGTTGTTACTATACAAATCTTATGAGAGAATGCAAAAATTCTTAAAAGCTAACATCATAATATATTATATATTGATATTTTTTTGTTTATTTTACTTATAAAACATAATAGAACTATGAATAATCCAAAGTTTTCTACTTACCATCGAATTAACGGTAATGACAAATTTTACGTAGATGTAGCTAATAATTATTTTATAACCAATTATGACTTTATTTTCATAAAACAATTTAAAATTAGATCCGCAAAGAATAAAACTGCATTTTTATTAAAACATAACTTACAAGCCAAATCCTTTATCTATTAAGCTTTATTGTAGTAAATATCAGCCAGCTGGTAACAATCTTGGTCGGTGAAAGTTGACAAACTTCCAAGACATATCCATCCATTTTTTCTAGACTATAGAGATTTAATTCGTGTCCTTCAACACGCAGCTGATTCTTCCTAGTAAGTATCTAACATTCCCATATTTAATTTCTTATATGATATCTATTAGCAACTATCTTATTCAATCGATTAGTAGCTTTAACAACTTTATTATTCCTATCAACACTAAGATCTCTTTTTACTTTAGGTAGGTATTCATTTATTTGACTGTTATATTCTTTCAAATTGGAGAAGTTATTTGTTTTATAACATTCTACTAAGTTTTTAAGGCCTGCATTTAACTTAATAAAATTATTACTTTCTTCTTTGTTTATTGAATTATTTTTAAGTTTAATGTTTATATTATCGATTAATTTTATAGTATGGGTGGCTGAAGCCTTCGTTTCTAATTTATTATCTATAATACTATCAGCGTATGAGTCAATAACATCTGCATAACTATCAAAAATATCCTTATAATAATGTTCCATTTGTACCTTACCAATTATTGTAGAATTATCAATCATGGAAGAATTATTATTATGATTGTTAACACATCCTACTAATGTAGAAACCATTAGTAAACCCATAACAAATATTATAAATCGAACTTTCATTATGTCCCTCCAAAATATGTACAAACCTAATATATACAAATCTTATAAGCTTTTAGATTTAGTCTTAAATGATCCGTTTTCAAATAAAGTCAATCGTAATATTTGAAATTATCTGTGAATTTGAACTAAACCACGGCCTAACCCTAAAAGTGGAAGAAAGCACTAAACTGCGTTGTTTATTTCTTGATTGCATTAACTTATTTCTTTCTTTTAAAATTAAAACCGCAGGTATGTATGATTACGATTTCATTATTATTATATTACAAAAAATTAGACAATATGAGTAGTACTATTTTGTAAATACAGTTCTTTAGTTTCTAAATCATAAAGAATTTGAAGTTTAAAAATTTTGACAAAAAAAGATGACAAAGTCATCTCTAGTTTATAATAGTTTATAGATTATGGAAGATTATTCCCTAATAAATTGCTCTAAAATTTCAATAATGTTATCAACTATTGTTCTGGGAACAGTTTCTATAAGCTTTACTTCTCTTTCTTTTGCATCTGCATCAATAGTCCTAAATTGCTGACAAATAATATAACCATGAGTTTTCAATTCAGATGGTAATTCAATGTTTATGTTATAACGGTGTAATTTAGTTGTAATTGGCATAACCGCTATAAGACCTGTTAATCTTTGAAAATCAGGTAATGAGTACACTATAGCTGGTCGGCGTCCTTTTTGTTCATGTCCTTGAGTAGGGTTAAAATTAATCCATACTATATCACCCTGATTATAAATTACTCTTGTCATATATATACCCTTTTTACTTAGTATTTTGAGGAAAACTCATAGCTCATGACCTACAGAGTGTCCCCACTCATATTCACGATGACCACTTTGTGGTTTATATTTCTCGATATATCCAAAATTTTGTATCAAACGACTGCTTTTTTTCCTTTTCAAAATCAGCTCATCTCCTTTGATAGTTGCATAAAATTCTTGATTCTTAGGATTATTAATTCCCATATCCTTAAGAACTTGTTTAGACAGCATAATTCCTTGAGAATTCCCCCAGCGTTTCAATTTCATGATATTTGGCATAATATCTCTCCTTGTTTTGGCATATCTATCTTCAATTAACAAATAATACGTTATAACATAAGTTATAACATATTAACAATAATAAATCATTATAAAAAATAAGTGAACTTTATCCAGCTTACAACTGCCATTGTGCAAATCAATGATAAGGCACACATAGCCGAAATGTGACGAACTTTGCTATATTCTTTGTTTCAAGTTTGCCTATTATATTTTTCTATAGCTTAAGCTCACATATTAGTAGCATAGGTAGAATACCATATACTTGATACTTGGATATAATTGCGGTGAAGACTCGTTATCAGTGTTTCGATTCAGCATTCAATTTAATACAGTTATTAAATTTTATTAGGTTTTAAATAAACGCTTTTTTAAACCTTCAAAAAGTCTAACACAGCTTTTAACACGCCTAACTAAAAGCACTTTAGCTCTGTTCTTTATATATTTGTATACATTGAGCAGATAGAAAAAGCACTCTTCAATGAGTGTTTTTTATTGTTTTATTTATTTATTGTTTTATTTATTATAGTTACTTTTAAGCTTTGGTATAGTAAATATCCAACTGCTGATCACTGTCTTGTGCAGTAACTGTTTGGACTGCTACCTGGGCTTGACTGGCTGTATAACCTGCCACCACGGGTACGGTTATCGCTCCCCAATGACCCGTACTCCAAGAGTCATAAGTCTTCTCTCCACTTACGGCATTCAGATAAACGGTCCGTGTTAGGACCACCGGCTGCCGGTAAGTTTTCAGATTACCACTTGGTAAATGGATATTCACTGTCCGAATTAACACTTTACTTTCAGAAGTTGGAATAATTTGAGCTTGGACTGGAATTTGCACAATTTGTTGTTTATCCGTGCTAAAAGTTAATTCTCCCTGAGGTCGATCAATGATTTCATAACCCTTGGGTGCCCGGTATTGCGGAATAATCGTTTCTCCTGCATAACCAGTTAAAATTTGGGTGCCTACTATTTTCCCATTTTCTAAGTAATTGACTGTAATCTGTTGGACCACCGGTTCATAATAAACATCGATTGTTTGATTAACTGTACTGTCAGTGACTGTTTGGGCCGCTACTTCAGTGGGATCAGCTGTATAGCCGGTAATTTCCGGTACGGCATAAGCCTGCCATTGGCCCGTGGACCAAGGACCCAAGGTTTGCGTGCCATCGGCATTATTTTTAATCTCCTGCGTCAGGGTTGCAATTTGGTGTTCTGTCTGCATAGTACCATCCGGATTATGCACATTAATAGTCCGAATCACTGCTTTCGTGGCCACTGTGCTGGCAAAGAGCGGTTGACTATCCCAATCATAGGTCGTCACCTGATCCCGACCCGTTATCTGTTCTAATTCCCTCGAAGTATAGCGCTTCCCTTGTTGATAGCCACTGGTAGCCACCCAATAAGGTGCTGTAACTACTCTATCAGTCCCAGGAATTTTAGTACCAGCTGCTGGCACTGTTGGCAGTGCAGAATCCCAACCGTTTTGATCAATTAATTTAGTTTTGGGCCCCAAAACTAAATGATGTAAGTTGGTACAGTACTCTAACATAGAAAAATCATGCCAGGGAGAATTATCTAGTTGAGAAGTATCAAAACTGCTGAGATCCAGACTAGTTAAATTCTTACAGTCTGCAAACATCTCGGACATAGTGGTGACATGGGAAGTATCAAAATGACTGACATCCAGGCTAGGTAAAATCCCACAGTATGCAAACATATTAGACATATCGGTGACTTGTGAGGTATCCCAATTACTCAAATCCAGACTAGTTAAGTTTCGACAGTCTATAAACATTCCGGACATAGTGGTGACATGGGAAGTATTAAAATGACTTAAATCCAGACTGGTTAAACTTTGACACTCATCAAACATATAAGCCATATTAGTGACTTTTGAGGTGTCAAAATGACTTAAATCCAGATTGGTTAAACATGTACACCATTCAAACATCCCAGAAATATTGGTAACCTGGGAAGTATCAAAATGACTTAAATCCAGATTGGTTAAACTGGTACAATATCCAAACATATCAGACATATCAGTAACTTGTGAGGTATTAAAATCACTTAAATCCAGATTGGTTAATCTAAAAAACCTATAAAACATCCCAGACATATCCGTGACCTGGGAGGTATCTAAATGACTTAAATTTAGACTAGTTAACTTATCACAATCTGAAAACATCCGAGCCATATTAGTGACTTTTGAGGTGTCAAAATGACTGACATCCAGACTAGTTAAACCATCACAGCCTGCAAACATCCATGACATATTGGTGACCTGGGAGGTATCTAAATGACTGACATCCAGGCCAGTTAAACTCTGGCAGTTTTGAAACATAGCACTCATATTGGTGACCTGGGAGGTATCTAAAGGACTGACATCCAGACTAGTTAAATTATAACAGTTTGCAAACATACTCGACATATTGGTGACCTGCGAAGTATCCAAATTTTCTAAACCTTGAATAGTCTTTAATTTTCTTAAATAACTAAATAATCCCCGAGAATTCTGATTGGCAATCACCCCCGGATCAATTATAATTTGCGTTAACTGACTCTTAAAAGCTGTATTTAGACTGCCAATACCTGCATCCCAAATATATCCATTATCATACTTATCTTTTCCTGGAGTTCCTAAAGTGCCCGCATGTAAATGTAGAATATAATCTGCACCTTCCTGAGTATAATCCCATTTACTGGTGCCCCAGGTTCCTTGGGCAATAATATTAGTCTCCGGTTGCTCAGATGATGTTGACGTATTGGTGGAATTACCATTAGTTTGATTATCAGAAGCTGCAACTGGAGTACTTGCGGAATTACTAATATCCTGACTAGGAGAACTAGTAGCAGGATTAGTGGAATTATTATTTCCTGAATTAGTTGCAGTAGCAGTCTCATTGGCTACAGGAACTGTTGCACCAGTATTAGGTGTTGGAGCAGCAGCTGTTACATCTGAATTAGCTATCTGCTGTCTACCTGTCTCTGGACTGTTATAAGTATTAGGAGTAACATTATGACTGACAGGTGTAGGATAAGAGATATTGCTAGAGTAACTCTTCGGATTAACTGCAGCTGTTTGGCTCATATTATTATCTGACACAGTTGTAATCTGACTCTGCTGATTACTTACTGGAGATGTCTGCGCAGCATAGGCTTGTTGGTGGGTTAAAACTAAGCCACAAACCAATCCCACAAAAGTGGAAGAAAGCACTAAACCGAGATGTTTATTGTTTGGTTTCATGATCTTGTTCCTTTCTGTTAATTTTGAAACCGTATTTCAATTATAAATACGGTTTCATTTTTATTATAAACCTAAACTTAGCCTTGATTACAATCATTTTATAAGTAATTGAGATATTAAAAGCAGGCACTTGATTACAAGTCCCTGCTTTTATTTATTCTATATTATTAATTGCAATTATAAATGCATCCCAACTATACCTTTTACAACTCCAATCTCCCCATAAAAACATTATTAAATAGCCTCAACTATCTATACTTAAGGTATTAGGAGTCATTTTAATACTTTCGTGCTTCTTTTAGAAAAACTGTTGCACTTTTTTACTAATTGAACTAACTTCTTGCTGCGACAAAGTCGCAACAACTTCTCCATCTGATCTTTTGGTGGGATCAACAGCACGAACATGCTGTATTAAAGCTGTTCCATGAATTTCTCCGTTATCTATTCTAATAAATAACGGAGATTTAACATACTTTTCCAGAGTACGATATTTATCAGAAGTACTGATTGGTACCACTAGCACCGTATTAAAATAACGATTATAGTGATCGTTACTCACCACCAAACATGGTCGTTTCTTCTTGGTTTCTGTTCCTTTAGAGGGATCCAAATTAATCCATAAAATAGCACCTTGTCTTAATTTCATTAATCAAAATCTGCACTTTCTACGTCCTTACCCCAATCAATTTCTGTTGTACTGAGATTACCGAACTTGTTTTCTTGTTCCTCAATGATTTGCCATAAATCGGGTTGACTACGCGTAATCATTACTTTGCCATTAGGCTCAATCTGCCATTCAATTGAATCAGCTGAATGCACTTTTAACAGCTCCCGTACTATTTTCGGAATTGTAATTTGATTTTTACTTGTAATTTTTGAACTAACTTTAGTTACATTACCTGCACTCACAATCTCATCTCCTTACTTTTTCCTTACTAATAGTACCATATCTATTTTAAAACCACAAGAATATATATTTTAAGAGTATAAAAAAGCACTCACTTAAGAGTGCTTTCTTTTTATTAAAATATTGATTGTTTAACTATTAAGCTTTGGTATAGTAAATATCCAACAGCTGATCACTGTCTTGTGCAGTAACTGTTTGGACTGCTACCTGGGCTTGACTGGCTGTATAACCTGCCACCACGGGTACGGTTATCGCTCCCCAATGACCTGTACTCCAGTCGTCATAAGTCTTCTCTCCACTTACTGCATTCAGATAAACGGTCCGCGTTAGGACCACCGACTGCCGGTAAGTTTTCAGATTACCACTTGGTAAATGGATATTAACTGTCCGAATTAACACTTTACTTTCAGAAGTTGGGATAATTTGAGCTTGGACTGGAATTTGCACAATTTGTTGTTTATCCGTGCTAAAAGTTAATTCCCCCTGAGGTCGATCAATGATTTCATAACCCTTGGGTGCCCGGTATTGCGGAATAATCGTTTCTCCTGCATAACCAGTTAAAATTTGGGTGCCTACTATTTTCCCATTTTCTAAGTAATTGACTGTAATCTGTTGGACCACCGGTTCATAATAAACATCGATTGTTTGATTAACTGTACTGTCAGTGACTGTTTGGGCCGCTACTTCAGTGGGAGCAGCTGTATAGCCGGTAATTTCCGGTACGGCATAAGCCTGCCATTGGCCCGTGGACCAAGGACCCCAGGTTTGTGTGCCATCGGCATTATTCTTAATCTCCTGTGTCAGGGTTGCAATTTGGTGTTCTGTCTGCATGGTACCATCCGGATTATGCACATTAATAGTCCGAATCACTGCTTTCGTGGCTACTGTACTGGCAAAGAGCGGTTGACTGGCCCAATCATAGGTCGTCACCTGATCCCGGCCTGTTAGCTGTTCTAA
The DNA here is from genome assembly GCA_013346905.1 of Bombilactobacillus mellis. Lineage (GTDB taxonomy): Bacteria > Bacillota > Bacilli > Lactobacillales > Lactobacillaceae > Bombilactobacillus > Bombilactobacillus mellis_A. The sequence continues at coordinate 84,061 of JAAEDX010000002.1, read as the reverse complement.
CTCGGACGAAGTATAGCGCTTCCCTTGTTGATAGCCACTGGTAGCCACCCAATAAGGTGCTGTCACCGTTTTATCAGTCCCAGGAATTTTAGTACCCGCTGCTGGCACTGCTGGTAGTGCAGAATCCCAACCGTTTTGATCAATTAATTTAGTTTTGGGCCCCAAAACTAAATGATGTAAGTTGGTACAGTACTCTAACATAGAAAAATCATGCCAGGGAGAATTATCTAGTTGAGAAGTATCAAAACTGCTAAGATCCAAACTAGTTAAATTCTTACAGTCTGAAAACATAGCACTCATATTGGTGACCTGTGAGGTATCAAAATGACTGACATCCAGATTGGTTAAACTCTCACAGCCTCTAAACATCGCCCGCATCTCGGTTACCTGCGAGGTATCAAAACTGCTAAGATCCAAACTAGTTAAATTTTTACATTCTGCAAACATAATAGACATATCCCTGACCTGCGAGGTATCCCAATGACTAACATCCAAACTAGTTAAATTATAGCAGCCTGAAAACATCTCAGACATATCCGTTACCTGGGAAGTATCAAAATGACTGACATCCAGACTCTTTAAACTCTCACAGTAATGAAACATATCATGCATATTAGTAACCTGGGAGGTATCAAAATGACTGACATCCAGACTAGTTAATTTCTCACAGGATGCAAACATCGCAGACATATTGGTGACTTGCGAGGTGTCAAAATGACTGACATCAAGATTAGTTAAACCAATACAGGCCACAAACATACAAGACATATTAGTAACCTTGGAAGTATCAAAATGACTGACATCCAAACTAGTTAATTTCTGACAGTTGTCAAACATCTCATACATATTGGTGACCTGCGAGGTATCAAAACTACTTAAATCCAGATTAGTTAAATTAAAACATTTTTGAAACATCTGAGACATATTGGTGACCTGCGAAGTATCCCAATGACTGAAATCTAAACTAGTTAATTTATCACAGTATTCAAACATATGAGACATATTAGTGACCTGGGAGGTATTAAAATTACTTACATCAAGATTAGTTAATCCCACACATGCTGCAAACATCTGAGACATATCCGTAACCTGGGAGGTATCAAAATGACTGACATCCAGATTGGTTAATTTATCACACATTTCAAACATCGAATACATATTGGTGACGTGCGAGGTATCAAAATGACTGACATCCAAACTAGTTAATGTCTCACAGTGTTCAAACATCCCAGCCATATTAGTGACCTGGGAGGTATCCAAGTTTTTTAAACCTTGAATAGTCTTTAAATTATATAAATGACTAAATAATCCCCGGGAATTCTGATTGGCAATCACTCCCGGATCAATTATAATTTGCGTCAAATGTTGCTGAAAAGCTGTATTTAGACTGCCAATACCTGCATCCCAAGTATATCCACTATAATCCTTATCTTTTCCTGGAGTTCCTAGAGTGCCCGCATGCAGATGCAAAATATAGTCGTCACCTTCCTGGGTGTAGTCCCACTTGCTGGTGCCCCAGGTTCCTTGGGCAAGGATATTAGTATTCGGTTGCTCAGATGATGTTGAGGTAGTGTTGGAATTACCATTAGCTGGATTATCAGAACCAGTAGTTGGGGTTGTTGCGGAATTACCGGTATCTGTAGCAGAAGAACTAGTAGCAGGGTTAGTTGAATTATTATTTCCTGGATTAGTTGCAGTAGCAGTCTCATTAGCTACAGGAACTGCTGCACCAGTATTAGGTGTTGCAACAGCAGCTGTTGCATCTGAATTCGTGGGTTGAAGACTAGAATCCTGCTTAGTAATTGTATTAGTCTGCCAACTGCTATAAGTATTAGGAGTAACATAGCCACTGGCTGCAGAATTAGCTATATTTTCAGCAGCATAGTCTTGATTAACTGCAGCTGTTTTAGGCAAATTATTCTCTGGTGCAGCTACAGCTGTAATCTGACTCTCCTGGTTGCTTACTGGTGCTGTCTGCGCAGCATAGGCTTGTTGATGAGTTAAAACTAACCCACAGACCAACCCCACAAAAGTGGAAGAAAGCACTAAACTGCGATGTTTATTGCTTGATTTCATTAATCATATTCCTTTCATTTAAAATTAAAACCGCATGTATGATGACGATTTCATTATTATTATAAAACAAAAAGAGAATGATGTTTAGACCATGGGAAGAATTACTAATTTGTGATTTATTCAGCAGCTAAAAATAAAAAGCACTCACTAAAGAGTGTCTTTTTGTAGTTTATCAGCTTAACCGCAGGTATGTATGATTTCGATTTCATTGTCATTATAAAACAGAGTTATGACAATGTTTAGTTGGATATGGTAAGTATTTAATTTATGCTCTATGTATTAGACATTTAAAAAGTGCTCTAAACTCTAATTTATCAAGGTTTAAAGCATTTTTATGCTATAATTAAAGGGTAGAGAAGTTAAGGCGGTGGCGCTCTTTTTTATGGGAGGTGGTCGCTATGGTGTAATACCCTTAGCAATTACTATTCTAAAGAAAGGAGCAGCCTCGTGTCCGTTAAGGATACGTTGCAGCTAATGCTGGCCTTTGGTACTTTTACCATTGAGCTGATAGCTTTAGTTGTTGAGCTTATCAAGATAAGCAAAAAAAAAATAACCGCCTATACTTTGACAGGTAGCGGTTATTAATTAACCTAATCTGCGTCACCGTCTTCAACGGCTCTACATAGAAGGGCTGGTGATAGCAACACCGGCTCTTTTTATGTCTTTATTATAACACGATTAGCATTAATAACCCAAGCAACAGCTTTTCACTCGGGTTTTAATCCCCACTAACAATGATCTTTAAAATAATCTTGACTTTAAGCTTCATTTTGCCCAATCATTAAATTTTATTTGTCTTTGAATATAAATATACCTGAATACCTTTTAAAGCTCTTAAAAGGGCGGATATTAGCTTTTAATCTGAATACTATTAGACTAAATAATTCATTTGATTCATCCTAATTAGCCCACACTGACAGATGTTTGGGATAAATCTGTATTATAACCATCCGTGAAGCCTTTTTTAAAAGACTTACTTTTATAATTACAGCTCACTTTATCGTCCATAGATCTAGTCGGCCCTAATCGTTTAATGACTTCATCATCAGGCTTGACCATTAAATCATATTTTTTCGTTTGGTCATTCAGTCTTGTTTCTAAGCCAGTAATAAATCCATAAATATAATTTCTCTTTAAAAATGCGGTTAATTTTCGATTTCTGGCAGCGCCAGTTTTTAAATAATAATTGTTTAAATACTTTTTGGTTCTATATTGAATAATTTTAACAGCTAGGAAATATATATTTTTAGCTAATTCCACATCACTAGAATAACCATAAAAATTATAATTAAAATACCCACATGATCCAGCACGTAATGATCCAGTACGTACAAAAATTACTTTAAAATTTTCAGCGATCACATTTGCTAAAAATTTTTTTAATACAGAAAATTTTCTACACCTTTCCAATACCCCATATTCTACAGCCCGTTGTTGATCCTGAATACTGGATTTTTTAATACCATATTTCACCATTAATTTTTGGGCTAGTAAGAAAGCTGTTTGTGTTTCTTCATCTTGATTACTATCCTTAGCAATGTCTAATAAACCTTTTACCTTATTTATGATTTTTTGATTTGCGCTATATTTCATTAAAAATTACACTCCTTTTTTGTCTTTTGCGGCTGGCTAGCCTATAAAAAGCTTTTTTTGCTTTTGACGCCACGCTATCAACTACTAAAGAGGGCTGAACGCAAGTGTTTAAGTTTAAATTTTTTGTTAACTTTAAAGCTTTTTCGCAACAAAAAATTTTAACGGCACTTGCGTGAAGACTAGTACCCGTTAAAAAATTTGTTTGAGGCGCGTAGCGGGTTCCTAAAACAAAGGTATTTTTACGGGTACTCTTTAGTAGTGAAGCCCCGGACACGGGGCGTTTGCAGGCGCAAAAGTAAAAAAAAAGCAACTCTTCAATTGTTTAGAAAAGTTGTTACTATATAACGATATAAAGATGTTCTTATGATTGATGTTCTTATTGATGTCTAAATTGAAAGTAGTAAGTATTAAGAAGGTTTATTTAATAAATTATTTTAAAACCAAGTTATTTGATTGATGATCATAAAAAATTATTTTCCTGTTATTAATATTTATATTAATAACTAATTAATCAAAAGCTAATTTATGAAGATAAATATTATTAATTAAATCTGAAACCAACGGATAGTATAATCTAAGGTTAAATTATTGTTAATATATCAATATTTACATTGAAGTTTGTCTAACACATGTTATTGCTCTTGATTAGAATTAATAAGCAAAGAAACCTGTTTTCTAGCATAATTATTGAGTTTCAGGCCGTTTTTAGAAGTAATATTTTTGAGTTCGCGCTTACCATTACGTAAATTAGAAATAGTCGAGTTAGGTATCTGCGTTGCCTTACTGATTTTGTAAGTTGAAATATTTGATTTGAGTAAAGCCTCAATAAGCAATAAATCAATAATACTATTATTTTTTTTGATCATTAAAAGCTCCTCTTGTGCCATTATAATAAGAATATGGCCGCATAAAGAAATCAGAAACAATAAAAGTAATTACTCTACTAAATGATATTTATAACGCCTTATTAACTAATTAAAAAACTTATTAGACTTTATCTAATTTATTGACGCCCTTATTGTCCAATTAATTTTTGCTTATGTCATACTCTCTTTTTAAATTCATTATATACGTTTACTTAGATATGTAAATGATAATACTGCTTATTACTTATTTAATAAGCATTTTAGCTATGAGTGTAGTAACCACTCTCCAGCAACGTTTTTCAGATCCGCCTATTTTAGCAAAGATTCAGTATATCTTCTTTATTTATACGTCTTTTTTGAATATTAACATATATTTGTGTTTACTACTATAACTTCATTTAGTACGTTAAAAACTATTTATGTAATTTACTATATACAATAAAATTTTGAATATTCTTTTAAAAGGATTAAACAAAAACCCACCTAATGGTGGGCTGTTCTATTTAGTTGACTATTAATAATAAATATCTACAGTTTGGTCTTGAGTATTACCGTCTACGATTTGCTTAGATAATTTTGCTGGATCAGGAGAGCTTATACTTGAATTTGGAGCATTGTATTCCTCCCAGTAGTCTTGTGACCATTCACCATAACTTTTGGAATTGTCATTATTGATAATTACTTGTATATGAACAGTAGCATTTTGTTTGATTGAAGTATTTATCGTATCAGACCATTCTTCAGCTAATTTTAATGTAGGTTGATTGTACGAGTGATTGTTTTTATTCAGCATAACTTTAATTTTCTAGAGGCATATATTCTACTTCATAGGTTACTGGCTGGGTTCTTGTTACATTCTTCATTTCATAAGGATCTTTTTTAGAACCTTTATCCGGTCCATCTAGAGCCACCCATTTTTTACTAGTTGGGATTCCATCTTCCTCAAATGCGCGATTAATAGGATTAAAATCAGAAAAAGTGTCTGTAAATTTAGGTCCTACTGTTATTTTATAGATTTGACAGATATCAAATAGATAATACGAACTAGCGTGTGAACTATCGAAATTTCTAATATCTAAATCATAGATAGCATCTTCACCAAACATCAAATACGAGTTTTTAAGATTCGTTGTTTCAAAATTACTTAAATCTAATTTATGCAATTTTGGACAGGTAAAGAATATTTGACCCATATCTTCAAAATTTGAGGCATTCCAGTTCTGAACATTAACTTTTTCTAGTTTAGTACATAGGGAAAACATATTAACTATACTAGTAACATTATAAGTATTCAAGCTGCTTAAATATAATTCTCTTACACCACAATCAAAAATAATTCCATTCATATGAACATAAGCAATAATCTAAGACTTTATCATAAAAAAGAAATAGTTAGCCAATAACTATTTTCTTAGACAATATAATTTATGTTACCGATTTAAGTGAATATTATAAGCCTTAATCTTTATTGAGTTCTTTAGACATTTTCATCTTTTTAGTTAGAAGTTTGAATGCAGCGTCACGACTAGGTAGGTTTTGAACCCTTATCAAACTAGAAATTTGTTTTACATCGGCATTTTCCTGTGCAGTGATCATTTTCTCATTCTTGCGTGGATAATCAATTACTTGTCCATGATTAGCTGCATAAGCAAGCAAAAAAACCTTGCAACTGCGACCATTTCCTTCTCTAAATGGGTGCATGAAATTTATTTCATCTAGTAATTTAGCATAGTCTGTTGCTGCTAAGCCTGCTTGTCGGGGTTGCCCGTTAATAATATCATTGATATTTTTCTCTGCGTAACCAAAGCGTGCATGATCAAAAAATTCATAGCCATTTTTTTGAAAATTACCTGGACGATATTTACCTGCCCAATCATATAATTTACCAAACATAATTTTATGTATTTTTTTTAAGTCGCGAATATTAGTAATTTTAGGCTTAGAACTCAAAAAAACAAAAGCTCTTCTTGAAGACAGGAGATATTCTAAATCTTCTAGCTTTTGTTGATTTTTGATATTTTGCTTATTTTTCATTACACCATTATCATATAGTGTATCTTTAATCCAGTCACTCATCGCTGTCCTCCCAAATCTCCATAATTTCTTTAACTTCTTCTGGGTCTGGATTAAGAACTCCATCTAATACACTCTCAACGTCTTTTTTAGTTGGGTTCCAACCTTCTAGATGACTTGCTTCAATAACTCCTCTTAGCTCAAGATACATAGCTTTATCAGAAACATAAACGCCCTGAATAGTTTGATTTTTATCGTTAATATCAAGTTTATATTCCTTGGGTTGCAACATATTTAATAGATCGCCTGCTCTTAAATCTAAACCAGTTGCAAAAGCATTAAGCACTCTTACCGACCAGTTTTCAAGTGGTTTAGCAGCTGCTTTTCTCAAAGTACTATCAGAAACTGCACTTTTTTCTGCAACTTCTACAATACCAATATTTTTACTCTTCAATAGTCTGTTAATCGCTGTCTCCATAGTATTTTCACTCCTAAAACCTTTAAATCTATTATACCATAATAGGACAATAAATTTACCAAATATGGTTAAAATACTTACAGTTTTTGAATTAAAATTCTAGACTCTCATCTGACTTTTTCACTAATGAAATCAATCATATTGTCAGCAGCTTTTGTAACACCTGATAAAATATCAGATTGCTGTTTTGGCTCTAATTGATTAAGTTTTTTCCGTTGCCAGTCCAGTTAGCAATGTACTGTACTGTTTAGTCGTGATTATCAATGCCATAGTTTTTTAACAATAACAATAAAATAAGAAATCAAATTGGCTTGTAATTTTCTATTAGTAACGAAGTTTTAGGCTGATTAGTATTAGTATGTAGCTGTAAATGACCTAGTTAGTGAATTAGATTATTAATTTTCTTAGTTGGAGTATTTTTAGGATTAAGATAAATTGTTTTATTTTCTGGTATAGTTACTCCTTTAGCATTACCAAATATATTCATTTTTGAAACTAATTCTTTTTGCAGCAGATGATTGTCGTTATGTCTGTTCCATTCTATTTTCTTAATAAAAAACATCTAGTTGTTACCAGATGTTTTTTGAACTTATAATTCATGTTTAATTAAAAGCTTTGAATATGCTTTTTTTAAAGGATTAAATATTGACAACCCACTTAATGGTAGGCTGTTTTATTTAGTTGACTATTAATAATAAATATCTACGGTTTGGTTTTGAGTATTACCATCTACGATTGGCTTAGCTACTTTGGCCGGTTTTAGTGGCCCTATAAATTAAGAAGGAGCTTTATATTAATTCCAGTAATCTTTTGACCATTCGCCATAATAATGTGTGTTGATTGTAAGAGTGATTGTTTTTATTCTCTAGAGGCATATGTTCTACTTCATAGGTTACTGGTTGGGTTCTTGTTACATTTTTCATTTCATAAGGATCTTTTTTAGAACCCTTATCCGGTCCATCTAGAGCCACCCATTTGTTACTAGTTGGAATATACATAATTCTATCTTCCTCAAATGGGCGATTAATAGCATCATAATCATGAAAAGTATCGTTATCAGGAAAAGTATCGTTATCAGGAAAAGTATCTTTAAATTTAGATCCTACTATCATTTTATAGATTAGACTATCATCAAATAACATACGTGTACCTGTTTTTGAACTTTCTAAATTTCTAATATCTAAATCATAGATAGAATCATTACCAAACATCATCTCTCCCATTTTCAGATTAGGTGTTTTAAAATTACTTAAATCTAATTTATGCAACTTTTGACAACCAAAAAACATTGAACTCATATCGTTCACCTTGGTTGTATCCCAGCCTTTAACATTAACTTTTTCCAAGTTAAGACATTTTAGAAACATTGAACCCATATCAGTTACTTTAGAAGTATCCCAACCACTTAAATCTAATTCTTTTGCTCCACAAGATACAAACATTTCATGCATATTAGTTACTTGAGAAGTATCAAGATTAGAAAGGCCGACAAACTCTTTGACATTAGAAAAGTTTTCAAATAATTGAGCAGAGTCTTTTGGCGCTATGACGCCAGGATCAATAACTATTTTATTAATCTCATTACTATTATTAATATTAGACGTTAACTGTCCAGGATCAAATAGTCCGGAATGAATTTTTAATACTACATTGTCTCCCTCTTTAAATATATCCCACTTGCAAGTTATATATCCAGTAACATAATCTTTTATATATAATTCTAATGTACAATTTTTTAAATCCAACATATTTATATGAAATTCCTTATAATCTCTATATACCGTATAAACTATAATTCCAACACAAATAATGGTACAAATTAATACAATAAAAAAAGCTCGATTTTTTAATATCCATAATATCCATCTGATAGAAAAACATCCCATTAATACTTTTAGGGCTATTTCAAAAAGAAATTTATATAGAAATTTATATTTAGATTCTTTATGTTCGTATTTAGAATCAGATATCAATATATTCATTGCAAGATTTTTATCAGGACTTTCTTCTAATACTTGATTCAATTGGTTATATAGATTTTTATCAGATATCATACTTTTAAAAAGTTTATCCTTATCGAGTTCAATCTTAGAAATCTTGCTTTGAGGTACAGCAAATAAGGCCGCTAAAAACTCTAGTCCTAGACCAAATAAGAAACTTATTATATCCAATCGCATAAGTTTTGCATTTGCAGTTTGTTTGCCACTTATTTCATAGATGAAAATAATAAAAGAAAGTGAAACTAAAACAATACCAACACATTCAAGTATTTCCCTTATTTTTGCGCGTCTGTTTTGTTTTTTTATTTTTTCTTCATGATTTTCTTGATCGTTGATCTTCTTCTCTACTTCTTTAAGTAGATACCTATATAATGAACTTTTCATGATTAATCCCCCCTCTTAAAATACTATTACTAATTATTTATTAGCTACTTGCATTGTTGGTGTAGCCGCCTGTGGAGTTGGTTGTGGCCTTAGTTAACTGTTGTGCTAACAAGAAGCCACAAGTTAAGCCTAAAAACGCTCTAACAATAGTTAAGCGAGTTAAGCACTTACTCATCTGATAAATTGCACTTTCTCCTTCAATATGTAATACAACTTTAGTGTAATTCTAAATGGGAAATATTCAATATAAAAAAGGGTAAGCTAACACTTACCCTAATAAAAACCATACTAACAGCTTGTTTACTGGTATTAACATCTGAACAAGTGGAGGGATTGACATAAGTTAATTATCTGTCCATTTTAGGCAAAATAAAAAGGACATGTACATGAAGTACATGACCCTAAAAAATAATCGCTAAATAGAATTCTTAACTGATTAATATTCATAAAACTCTTTGACTTCTTTACTCCAAAAAATTAATTGTTGGATTTTAACTGATTCATTAGATAAAATAGAATGCTTTGCTGCTTTTTGACAAACTTTTACTATATCTGACTGACTTAAACCCTCACTAATATTTAGTAAGTCCTCTGTGATAGGTACGTTAATTTTATATTTTTCTAACTGGCGTTGAAACATTAATTTTCTCAGTTTTTGGTCTGGTAAAGAATAATGCAATACCACATCAAATCTTCTAAATAAGGCTAAATCTAGAATACTTTTCATATTAGTTGTAGCTATGATAAAACTTTGTGAATTATCATTTTCTATAAATTGAAGTAGCGAGTTTAGAGCCCTGCGCATTTCATTATCAGCTGAGTTTTGAGATACTTTTCTTTGCGTTGCAATGGAATCAAATTCATCAAATAAATATATTCCTAAATGATTATGGATGATTTGAAAAACAGTACGTAAATTGGCCGCAGTACCACCTAAAATGCCATCAATCAATTCATCAGTCTGCTGTCTATAAAGTGGTAAATTAAGTTCTGATGATAAAGCTATCGCTGTCATAGTTTTACCCGTACCCGGTGCGCCTTCTAATAATAGCTTTCGATTATTCTCTAACCCTACTTTAACCAGCTTATCGCGATTATCAAATTCAGAAATAACTTCTTCAAGTACTTTTTTGATATTTTTATCAAGAATTAAGTCATCTTTATCTCTTGTATCCGATACTAGTTCAAATAAATTTTTACTGTCTTCATTAAATGGATGCTTATTAACTGCATGTGTCGTAATACCAGATGATAAAAGGCGTTTTAGTGATATTGAATAAGCAGTATTACCCTTTTTCCGCTCCGCCAAAGCTATACTTTTTACAGTCTCGTTAAACTCTATATCATTATGACTGGCATGAGCCGCTACTAATTTTAAGATTTGATCATTAATCACAGAATTCACTTCCATTTAATAAATATTTGATTAATAAGCAGTCATTAATTACAATGAATGCAGGCTATAATATTTTGTAGCCACTATAATATACATTTCTATGTTTATGGATTGCCAAATCCTACCTAAAAGGTAGGATTTTTGTCTGTCTATTTTTAGTTTCAGTGAGCCTTCCTTTGGCTCGTTTAGTTATTTTAGATTTATTGATTCAATTTTGGGCGATTAACACGAATTGCCATCACTACATAATCCATTTTTTGAGCAAAATTAGTAATATATGTGACAAATGCTAGCAATTCATATCCTGTACATACATGTTTTTCACGATCGTACTCTTGAAGTATAAGTTTATCGCCAACTTCAAAGTTACGATCATTTTTACGGATTTCAAAGGTTTTAAAGCCTTTACGAACCGCGTCAAAATATTTAGAATCAATTTTTAACTTGTGTATCGCCATTATCAAATACCCCCAAAGTTTCAAAAGATCTTTTTACTAGTTCTCCATTTTTGAATGAAATTTTATATATATCTGGCGTCAATAATAACTTGTGGTTTTGCTTTATATGGGTTATCTAGTTCCTTGATTTCACTTTCAGTTAAATGATTAATATTGTCAGTTTCAAAATCTATGGTTAGACAGTTAACTTCAAAAAAATCATCTGGTGGATAAACATAAGTTCTATATAATTTAACCGTTTCCTCTTCGGAATTAGCTGCAATTAATGCATATTCAGGTTCACTGAATCTAAAAGTCCTCCTTTTAAGCTTTCCATTTTTGGCCATTAATCTAATAAATCTTCCTCATCCTCAAGATCTATAAATTTTTGTATCTGTTGAAAAGTATATTTATTATCAATATCAAATCCTGCCCAAGTAACTTCAATTTATTCTAAGGTAATATGTTTCATTTGTTTTCCTCATCAACTGACCGAATGACCAAAAGGTCTTTTTAAAAAATTAATAGTGCTCTTGATAAATCTATGATAATGCATAATGTGCCCCTCTATTTTATATTTAACGCGAATCATGACCATGAAAATTATACGGAGTTCCTCCCTTTTGCCAGTAATGTTGTTGATAGTAGTCATTTAAATTAACCATTGTATTAACATAATGCTGCCATGAATTGTTCATGCCACGATATTGAGCATGATTAACTAATCTCTTTCTTAATCTGGTCAAGGCAGCGTAAACTGGTTTAACCATCTCCAAAACCGTATAACCTCGAGAAATATAATTTTTAGGATTTCTAATTACATGAATAGTTTCAATTAATGGTAAGGGATCAGGCATTTGAGGTTGTTTTAGTGAAATTAATGAATTTACAGCTGATTTTAGGGAAGAAACAGAATTACTGTCTATATCCAAAGCTGATACTGTAGCAATTAACTGCTGCAACTGTAATAAAGTTTCTGTTTTATCATTACTTAGCTGAAAATGATGATAACTAATAACTTGGGTACTTAACTCAGCTGCCTGTAATGCTACCTTTTTCAAAAGTGTGTATTCTTCAGGCTTGTAGTTAAGTAATCGATTCATTTGTTCTAGTTCTTGTTGTAATTTAGTTGTCTTAACTGTTCTTTCTTTAACTAATAAATCAGATAATTTATTTAAATAATTAGTATTTATTTGTGTAACTTTTAAAGTAGCAAGTTCAGTTAATATACCGGAATACCTATTGTTACTATCGAAGAAGATTTCATTAAGATCAGCTGCTTCTTTCTTAACCTGCAATAAATAGTCTTGTAATTGCTGTTGATTTTTATTAATTTGGTTTAGTCTCTTGTTAATTTCCGTTTCCAAAAGTAAAATATCAACTTTAATCTGCCTAATAAAAGATCTGGTCTGAGAATCATATAACTTAATCTGCTGTAAATTATTTAAATATGACTGCATTAATTCCTGTAATTTTTCATATCCTCGTAGTAAATTAATAATTTTTTCATTATTATTCATCTCCATCAACCCCTATTAAGTTCTCTTCGTTTCGCAGGAATCTTTTTCAGTAAACAAAGGCTTGGCGCGTGTCTGACTTTCGTTTGTCCCTTTGATAAACTGCAGACAATAGACAATAAAAGCTTTGGTAATTAGCACGTAAGACCTGCAAGCAGGCAATCGCTGTATCTAAGCAAATTGTGGTCGTTGCCCCTGAGGGGCAATTCTCACAAGCTCTCGACTTTAGTCGGGAGTGGTTGACAAAGTATAAAGCAAGATGGTTTTAAGAGTGATCAACTTATCAAAAAAAGCCACTCTGTTGAGTGGCTAAATGTTTAATTTTTCTCGCAGTGTATTGGTTAATGCTTCACTAAAATTAATGCCCTTTGCTTGACCCAGTTCGTTTAAATAGCTAGGAATTGTAATTGTCTTTTTGACAGTACGATTGTCAACAGTTGTACGATATTTATTCACATTAATATCAATATAGGTTACTATATCGCCTTTATTATCTGATTGGACATTACGGGAAGCCTTCGGCACGTCTAATCCCTCGTTTTGCCTAGCTATAATTTCATCTCCAATTGCACATCTAGCCATTTTAATGACATCTTCAAGAGATTTACCAGTAGTATCACTATCCAAGTCAATTATATGTGCAAAATATGGGTATTCTTTTTCATTACTATCGTAACTAATAATTACAGGGTAGGCGTCAATAATATTTTTAAATTCTTTTTTCATAATGAGCTCCTTTCGTCCACAAGAAACGGGTTATTTCAACCCGTTTCTCTTTAGGATTGCTTTAGCAAGTCTTTCCGGTATTTCTCGATGTCTTTCAATGGGTTCGGTTTTATTACCCTTTTTATAAACATCGTGATTAGCTCCGTTACGAACCAATTTCCAACCATCAGCTTCTAAAGCCTTAATAAGTAATCGGCGTTTCATACTTACCTCCCAACAAAGATAAGTATACTACATTATACGTATAAGAACAATAGAAAATGTTTTTCTATTTTAGAACAACACGAGTCACAACGTAGAAAGGTGTTATCAAAATGAAAGCAACAAATAATGAATGTAAAATTCCAACACGTGATGAATTAAGTCAACCACTCCCGACTAAAGTCGAGAGCTTGTGAGAATTGCCCCTCAGGGGCAACGACCACAATTTGCCTTAGATACAGCGATTGCCTGCAAGCAGGTCTTACGTGCTAATTACCAAAGCCTTTATGGTCCGCAGGTTGCCAGACGGACCTACTACTTAGATACTGGCTAAGCCTTTGGCCAAAATGTTCTGAGCCGCATTCCAATCACGAAAATGATGTTTACCACATTGCGGACACGTCCATTCACGATCTCTCAGTGTCAGCTTCTCTGTCTTGCCAGTGCCCATTATAAAACCACAATGACTACAGGTCTGGGTAGTATTGCGGGGATTAATGGTAATAAATTGACGCCCATAAAGCTTAGCCTTATAGGCCAACATGCCTAAAAAAGTCCGCCAGCCCACATCGGCAATGCTCAAAGCTAACGCGTGATTGCGCAGCAGGTTCTTACTCCGTAACTCTTCTGCCACAACCAAATCGTGGTTCTTGATTAGTGTTGTTATGGGATATAACCATAAGCCATAACTTTAGTTAAGAATAGTTGACCCAATTCTAAACATTCCATACCAATTTGTTATTTTACATTAAAGCATATCTTTCCAACAACGCAAGATATGCTTTAATGTAAGTAAATAAAAAACTGGTGCGCTAACACCAACTCTTGATGTAAGCCTCTTTAAGAGCGGTGACCAATCAAGATTTATAGAACATCTAACTGCCCTTATAACTGGTCGAAGTTATGAATGAGGGCGGTTTTTATTTGTCATCATGATGATCCATAATTGCTACTACATTATATATATTGTACTTTAATAAATAATATTTCCTATAAGCAGGTTCATCGAAGAAATCATATGAAATTTCGTTTTCGTTCATTTTACACTCCTTTTTTTAATTTTTGATTATATAAACTAATTATATTATAGCTGGGGATTATAAAATTAGATCTATTTTCTATACAAAATATCTTATATTAAGATTTTAATAGAATCTATGTATAAAAAGGCCATGTACTTTATGTACATAGCCATAAAATCAGTAAACGATAATTTAAATATAGCATAATGCTAATAAAAAGACTACCTGTTTTTAACTGGCTTTAGTAATAAGGATTTCTAAAAATAGTTTGTTATGAGATTGTGCTACTTTTATAATAGCCGCTAACTATAACATAATTTATAAATAAAAGTTCAGAAAAAAATAAAATTTATTGAAAATTTCCTCGTAAAAGATGCTATAATCGGGTTAACTGGAGCTCTATGGGGCCCTTGAACCTCATAGAGGGCTAGATAAGGAGGTGGGAACATGGATTTAAATAATTTGTTTGATCTGATACTTCAGTTTATTCAGATTTTACAAAGCATTATTATTACAGTATATATGTTTATACATATTGTTTAATAATACATAAATAAAGTAATTTATTATAGCCCCCATAAAAGGGGCTTTTTTTATCCTTGATATCCGGAAGCTTGTTGATACTTTACTGGGATAAACTCATCAGTGGAGACTTGATAACAGAGTCCAATATTAGGGATATCAGTTAATTTATTATTGCTTTGCCATCTGCTGCTACCTTTAAAATAGTAATTGATTTTATATCTCTGATTGGTTTAACCATCTTTAAACTGTTTCCTTGACCTGTGCCATAGTAACTTTGTTCCCAATCTGTTTTCATTCGATGACAAGCAGCACAAGTAGTTACTAAGTTGTCAATGCTTGCTTGTGTTGTGCTATCAAACTCAATCGGTACTATATGATCCACTGTTCTACTGCTAGGTGTGAGCTTCCCTTGTACTCTACAGTATTGGCATAGATAAGTGTCACGTTCTAATACTTGCTGTCTGAGCGCGACCCATTGCCTTGACCTATAGAACTGATACTGCTTGGACTTACTATCACTCCGATTACGAGTAACTGTATTGTATCTATGTGTGTAGCTTTTACTATGACTGCGTGACCACTTCTGCCTGTTGGCTAGATACTCTGCTTCGTGTTCATAATGCTCAACACAATAGTGGTCAGGTAACTCTACCATTGCATGACAACCACGTTGCCTGCATCTTCTGACTCTCGGCATTAGTTAGATACCTCACTTGGGTGCCTTAAGTCGTAAAGTGCATTCACATGGACTGCTACCGCACCATTACCAATGTACTCTGTTGTAGCTTTAGTAAACGTCTCTCTGTTTACCTGTTCTCCTTGTAACACTACATACTTCTTGACGGAGTTATAGAGTAGCTGAATGATTATGAAGTCTAGATCCTTTTGTAATACTTTCTGAGAACCTAACTTGATATGATATTCCTTATCGTTACCAGCTGGTATATCTTCAGACCAAGCGTTTAGTATCCTATTCTTTGCCACAGTGTCTCACCTAGTGGACTGAACCGTACAGCTATACAGCTTAGTTTATTTCCGCCATAACAAGAACTCACGTTATAGCCTAGGCTAGGCAATAGATGCTGTAGTTTAAGTATTTCTGCATAAGAAAAGCTTTTTTTTCATCAAACACCACTTCTGCTTTGCCACTCTCCAGACCCTTTTGTAACGCTTTGGTTACTCTAACTTGCAGCTTGGGATCAACGTAACTTTTAATTAATTCATTATTTTCTGCTTTCATTTTGATAACACCTTTCTAAGTTTTTGACTCGTGCTGTTCTAAAAAACATTTTCTTTTGCTTTATACTTTTCGAATGCACGTTCTAGCTTCCTAACATCACAACCACGTTGTTTTAGTCTCTTTATGGTTAATAGCAGGTAATTATACTCATCACGCCAAACGTCGTTGTTTTTAGCCTTAGCTTTGTAAATGTGCTTAAACGTTTTCTTGATATCTTTCACAGTACAAACTTTGTCACGATATTCATTTAGCAATTGCTTATTTATATTGCCGTCCAGTTCTTCTACGTTACGGAACCTTAGCATTACATGTCTTCGCCTCCTTAATTGTGAGTACAAAAAAAGCACTCAAATGAGTACAATATTATTATTTTTACTTGACGTACGTATTAAGCACGTATATAATAGTAACTGTAATAAGGAAAGGAGCGACAATGAAACGGAGGATTCTTGTCAACTTGTTACGCAAGAATGGTTGGTATTTACATCGAAATGGTGGGAACCATGACATTTGGACTAATGGCACGGTTAAAGAAGTAATCCCACGACATCCTAATATCGATGAACAACTTGCGAAACACATAATTAAGAAACACGGCCTGAAATAAGGCCGGTTTCATTGTACTCAAAATACAAATATAAAGGAGCGACATATTATGAAAGTTATCTATCCAATTATTATTACTAGAGATGAGGCCGAAGCAACAGAGACCTATTTAGTAAAGATTCCTGATCTCGACGGCTTAACTCAAGGTAATTCCATAGCTGACTCAATAGACATGGCCAGAGACTACATTGGTTTAACTATCATGGATCGCGAAGACGATCATGAAGATATTCCTGAGTCCAATACTGTTTTGCCTAAAACCGATAAAGGAATCGCAACTTTAGTGGACGTTGACATTGACGTCTATCGCCGAAAACATGATAACAAGGTTGTTAAAAAGACATTGACAATTCCAAACTATTTAAATGAGTTAGGTAAAGAACAAAATATTAATTTTAGTGAATTATTGACCAATGCTTTAAAACAAAAGGTCAAAGTTTAATTTTAATAAAAGCACTCATTTTTATATATGCATGGGTGCTTTTATATTATTTGATTTGCCTATATATAATCCAAATAACCAATATCACTATCACAAGTACTATTATTTCGCTACCTAGAATTGCTAGTGCCAATCCTGTTGGAATATGCAGCTTAAATCCCAACATATTTAGCAAAATTATTATTTCTGGAAGAGATATATTCATATTAACCTCTTTTCTCTTTCATCAACTGATTTGGAACTATATGTGATTATTTTTCACCACCTTCAAAAAACTTAGCCATTTAAATGAAATTCATGACCAATTACATTCAACAAGGCTAAAATGGCTGAAATCGCCGTTAAATTAGATATATTGTAAAGTCTACTTAATTATACTAATTTATTTACCTTTTTAATCTTGAGTACAAAAAAAGCACTCATCTGAGTGCAATATTGTTATTTTTGCTTGCTTTTTACGTGTAATACGTGTAATATAATAAGTGTCAGGAGGTATAGTGCACATGCCAATGACACAGAAACAAATGGTTAAGTTACTTAAAACACATGGTTGGTTGCAAACTTCCGGTGGAAAAGGTTCTCACATTAAAATGACTAAGCCTGGTAACAGACCTATTACAATTCCTCATGGTGAACTGAATAAATTCACAGAAAGAGGAATCAAAAAAGAAGCTGGGCTGAAATAGTCGGCTTCTTTTCGCAATTTAATTTAGTAAGGAGGAATATAAATGTTAGTTAGCTATCCTGCACTTTTCTATTATGATACAGAGGGGTCTGAAGTAGTTCCATTTTTTATAACTTTTCCAGACTTTACTAATTCAGCCACTCAAGGAGAAAGTATCTCTGATGCGATTGCTATGGCATCTGACTGGCTAGGTATGAATGTAGCTGATTACATTGAGAATAAAAGAAAATTGCCAACACCTTCTAACTTAAAATCACTATCTTTAGAAGAAAATAATCCGTATCCAGATGAGCTAAAATATGACAAAGATTTATCTTTTAAATCAATGGTTATGGCTGATTTATCCAGTTATATGGATCAAGATCAACTAGTTAAAAAAACTTTAACTATTCCTAAATGGGCCAATAAATTGGGTAAAGAATTAAAGTTGAATTTTTCGAAAACCTTAACTAATGCAATTTTGGAAGAAAAAATAAAATAATAAAGAAGATTTGCATAACCAAAGCCAGCTAGTAATAAGCTGGCTTTCATTTTAATCTCACTTCGGCTCTATTTCTCGCAATGAACCAATCCAAAATTGGTTTAGTACTATATTGGCTCATTTTTTAGCCACCTTTCAAAAATTCAGCCTCGACATTTGCTCTATGTGTCATGTCAACCACTCCCGACTTTAGTCGGGAGTGGTTGATGTTTTCTTGTGCCATCTTAAGAATTTCTTGTTGCATTTATCCCGCCTCCTTTAATCACAGGTTATTAAAAATTTAGATTTATCTTCTGAAGTGTCTCCAGATTTTTCGAAACTTTTTTCTAACTTCAAAAGTATAAGTTCTTCCAAAGTATTTAATAATCCAAGTCAAGAGAATAATATTAAGGAAAATAGTCAGAACAATAACGATCAGATTTTTGTTTCAAAAGTATTAGCAAGTGTCTCTATAGACCTTTCAGCCTGTTCTTTATCAATACCGATAGGTTCTATCATTAATACTGCATTGTCAGAATACAGTTTGGTCACTGATTTACTTATTTCTTGGAAGTCTGAATACGTACATTTGCTTTCTGCCAAAATTGAGATAATGGAATCAGTGACTTTTCGTTTTGTTTCATCAGTTAGTAGCTTTTTCATCTGTCTCACCTCCTTTTGTTATAATCACCTTAAGAAAGGTAGTAAAAATTATGGATTTAAGCAAAACAGAATTTATTGGTTATTATCAAACGGTATGTTTAAACGGTCATCAACAGGATGCACTTATTGAGAAGTTAAACGTTAATCATGATTATGGTTTTTGTAAGTTATGTGGTGAAAAAATTATTGATTCTTGTCCTAACTGTGGTAGTTTCTTTATTGGCTTTAACGACAGAACAATTGCTTATAAAGAACCCATACCAAAATATTGTTATAACTGTAGTAAAGCTCTACCTTGGACGATAAAGGAACTTCAGAGCTTTAATGAATTACTGGATTTAGAAGAACAATTATCAGATGAAGAAAAAGATAAAATTAAAAGTTATATTCCTGATTTAATGGAAGAAAGTCCAACAACTGAAATAAATGCATCAATTGTTAAAGTTTATATTTCAAAAGCAAGTA
Source organism: Bombilactobacillus mellis (assembly GCA_013346905.1). GTDB lineage: Bacteria > Bacillota > Bacilli > Lactobacillales > Lactobacillaceae > Bombilactobacillus > Bombilactobacillus mellis_A. The sequence goes on along the minus strand of JAAEDX010000002.1, from coordinate 64,266 downwards.
AAGATATAGGAGCTTTAATTTATAATTTTTTAGTAGACACCGTATCTGAAACAGCCAGAAAAATTTTAACGGGTTCTTAATGCCACAGTTTGAACAATACTTTGGATTTCCATATAAACTTTTATGACAATTTTTACATCTTGTGATTTTGAGTCACCTCCTTTTAGAAGAAATTTTATACACTTGAAGTGTACTTAGATTTAAAAAAAATAATATCGTCAAAAGGGATTCCACATATATTAGCAAATTTCCATGCTTTATCAATTCTAAATATTCTCTCGCTGGATTTCATATTTTTGGTAAATCCCTCGGGTTATGGATAATTTTTTAGCCATTTCAGCCTGCGTTAACTTGGCATAAGTCCTAGCAGACAAAATGTCAAATTTTACTTCTCTTGCCAATTAACTTCCCCCTTTTTTACACTTCAAGTGTAGTACACTTCAAGTGTAAAAGCAACTATTAATTTGCATTATGAGGGAATAAAAGTATGGAAAGTTTACAAATATATACTTATAGTGTACACTAAAATTATCTTAAAAGGTGGTGGGAAAATGAATATATCTCAAAATATTAAAAGGCTTAGAAAGGCACATGGATATACTCAAAGAGAATTGGCCCAAATTTTAAATGTAAGACCCACAGCCGTATCAGCATGGGAATCTGGCAGAAATAAACCATTAATGGATAAGGTTACAATTATGTCAACCTTATTTAACGTGTCCGCTAGTGAAATAGTTGGTGATTCAGTTAATAATGATATTAATTTGATATATAATAAATTAAACAATAAAAGACAAAAATGCGTTTATAATTTTGCGAAAGCACAACTAGAAGACCAAAAAGGAAAAAGCAATAACTTATTTGAAATGCACCGCTCTTTTCATGAAATTAAATTGGCTGGGATAGTTTCCGCAGGAACTGGTGAATTCCAAACCGACGACGCTTCTAAGGAAACAATTCCCTATTATGGCACTATCCCAGCTCATGATTACGCGCTAAGAGTTAATGGTGATTCTATGTCCCCCATGCTAGAGAATCATCAGATTATTTTTGTGCGCAAAAGCAATGGCGCCGAGTTACACACTGGCCAAATTATAGTGGCAATGTTAAATGGTGATTCTTATGTAAAGAAAATTGATTTAAATAATAATTGCGTGAAATTAGTATCACTAAATCCAAAATATAAACCGATCAGAGTTACCCCTACAGATAAGTTTATGGTTCAAGGTGTTGTTCTACTATAGAAATTTAGACAGTCCAAAAACTGAAGACTATAAAAGCTGTACATATTTTAAGGAGGAAGTACAATTGGCAAAGGAAATTAAAGATGAAAACGGTAACACTTATGTTCAAAAGAAGCCTTTTTATAAAAAATGGTGGTTTTGGTTAATAATTGTCGTCTTAGTAATTATTGGATTTGCTAGTGCTGGTAGTGGCAGCAGTAATTCTAATTCATCAAGTAATCAATCAAAGACTACAGCAGTCAAAAAATCCCAAACTGCTAAGAAGCCGGCAAAGGTTGCTAATACTACAACAAATAATAAAGATACCAATGCAAGTAATGACGACAAAGTACCATCAGAAAATAAAGCTGCTTTAGAAAAAGCAAAAACTTATTCAAGTTTAATGCATTTGTCCAAGCAAGGGATATATGATCAGCTCACATCTGAAGCTGGGGAAAAATTTCCTGCAACTGCAGCTCAATATGCCGTCGATCATTTAAAAGCTGACTATAATGCTAATGCCTTAGCAAAAGCTAAAGATTATAGAAAACAGCAAAACATGTCTGACGATGAGTTAAGAGAACAATTGACTTCTGATTCTGGAGAAAAATTTACTCCACAAGAAGCCGACTATGCAATACAGCATTTAAATGACTAGTATTTTTATAGGGCGCCAGTTAAACAACCTGGGAATTTATTTCCTAAGATAAATTAACATTTTGGGCGCCAGTTACATATTCTTATAAAGTTATTCGAAGCTTAGAACATTACTATTGATAATTCATATTTGGGTGAAAGACCCCGAAACTAGGCAAAGATTAGGAACAATAAAAATTCCATAAATATGTCACCAGCTGGAATTAGAGAACTATTACAATATGATGGTTTCAACGCTGAACAAATAGATTTTGCTATCCGATATTTAAGTAATTAGCTTGTGATCTTCAGGCCTAGTGCATAATATATAACTATAAGGAGCAATTAACTATGAATAGAAAACTGTTTAATACTAACCTCACTAGTGGCCAACTCATTACAGAAATAAAAAAAGAAAAAAAGAATAATAAATTTGATCAATACATTAATAAGATAACGTTTCCATTTTATAAAAATTTTTCAGAATATAGTGAAATCAATTTTAATTTTCCTCTGACTATATTAGTAGGAAAAAATGGGTCAGGTAAAAGTTCTATTTTGCATGCTTTGTATGGTGCTCCTGAAGGATACAATGTATCAAGGTTCTGGTTTTCTACTTCAGTGGATCCAATAAAAGATGGCAATGGTGACGACAAGCGTCACTGCTTTGTGTATAATTATACAGATATAAATCGAAAAATTGATAAAAAAAATGTCGCTTATGCTCGTGCATCTAGACCAGGTACAAAAACAAAGAAAAAAGATTTTGATTATTGGGAAACTCAAAAATTAACTAGAAAGTATAAAGTTGAAGATAAACAACGAGTTCACCCGATATATGAAAAACCATTATACATGGATTTTCGAAGTGAATTAAGCTCATATGACAAGTTTTTTTATTTTGAAGAACAAGAAACAATGAAAATGAAAAAAAATGATTATGTGCGTAGTAAGGTATCTAAAAACCTTAAATATATACTAGATAGTCCTAAAAATATTTGTCTTAGAAAAAATAAAAAACAAAATGATCCTATGTTTTTTTTATGTAAAGAAGAAGTAAAAATAATTAGCTGGATTTTAGGAAATAACTACAGCAGAATTAAATTGGTAAAGCATCGCCTGTATAGAGGTAAATGGGGCATAACTGTAATGTTACTTAGAGATGGATTCGAATACTCAGAAGCTCATGCTGGTAGTGGCGAATTTTCCATTTGTATGCTGGTACATAATTTATACAGTACTATTAAATCAAAAAATCACCACCTAATACTGTTGGATGAACCAGAATGTTCTCTTTATCCAGGTGCACAGTCAAGGTTTTTAAATTTTTTGCTTGATTATATACTGGTTTCTCATAATCAAGTAGTAATTTCAAGCCATTCCGCACATTTTATTAGAAATCTACCTGAGGATGCTGTAAAAAGAATTTTTTACAATAACGTAGATGGTAAAACATATATAGAAGATCACTGTCTTGAAACTGAAGCATTTAATGAATTTGAAATGGATACTACAAAATGTAAAATATATTGTGAAGATAATGCAACTAAAATTTTATTAACCGAATGCATGAATACCAGCAATAATAATATATACAAAATTGTAAATGTGATTGCTACGACAAATAGTGAAGAAACTATTGTAAATAGTATGATCTTTTCAAGTGCTATGCAAAATACTAAAAATTGCTTTTATTTTTTAGATGGTGATAAAACGTCTAGTGAAATAGAAGAGTTTATTAACTGCGACAAATACAGACTAAATAAAATCTTAAAAGACCCTGAACAAATTAATGACATAACTAATGCAATAAGCTCACAATTGCCCTTGCCAAGTTCTAAACCAAGAGAAAATGAAGATGAAAAAACTATTACTGAATATGATGAACTAAAAGATACAGTGAGATTAGCTGCACAGAAAAAATTTTTGTGTTTTTTTTATAATCATGTATATTACTTGCCTAAAACTGATAACGATTTTGGAACTCCAGAAAGTATAATTTTTGGTAAATATGCAAAAGATACTGCAGATGGTCTTGAAGTTGATCGTGCTAATATAAATTCAACAAATCAGATAAAAATTGTGTTTGATAAAATGTGCGATAAGAAATACGGAGAAGGAAGAGCAGATAAAAATGATCGCAATGCCTTGTTGAAGGAATTTGCTCATAGATGGGCTATGGAAAAAAATGATTCATTTATCTCAATTAATGAAAGTTTAAGTAAGATCGTCGAAATCTATAATAAAAGTTTGGGTGATTAAAATGACATTGAAGGCAATAGATTTATTTTCTGGATGTGGGGGCTTATCTACTGGATTAGAAGAAGCAGCTATAGATGTCACATATGCCGTGGAATTTGACAAAAAAATTGCTTATAATTATAAAATTAATCATGAGAAGACAATCATGATAAATAAAGATATAAAAGATATTTCTAATATTGATTTTAAAATTATTGGTAAAAATATTGATATAGTAGCTGGCTGTCCTCCTTGTCAGGGTTTTACTCAAATGAATAGGAGTAATGCTAGCCAGAATTATAAGGATGAAAGAAACGAACTCATACTTGAATATTTGAGAGCAATAAAAGTAATAAAACCGAAGTACATTATGATGGAAAATGTCCCTCAAATAATTCATTACAATAAATTCCAATTTATGATATCTGAACTCAAAAAAATTAAATATAATATTGATTTCAAAGTTATTAATGTTAAAGACTTTGGCGTTCCTCAGAGCAGAAAAAGACTTGTTGTTATTGGATCAATAAATCATACTGTGAACTTCCCTAATAAGTTAAATATTAAAAAGAAAACCGTAAAAGATGCTATTTTTAAATTAAATCCTCCAGAGAACACAAAAGATATTGTTCAAAAAATTATACCTTCTCACTCTGATAAAATTCAAAAAATCATTTCTATGATACCTAAAGATGGTGGCAGTAGAAAAGACTTACCATATAAATATTGGTTAGAATGCCATAAAAAAAATAATGTCGGATATTCAGATGTATACGGAAGAATGAAATGGAACAGTCCTTCACCCACAATCACTGGTGGTTGTTTATCCCCTTCAAAGGGGAGATTCTTACATCCCTCTCAAAATAGAAATATTAGTCTAAGAGAAGCATCTCTTCTTCAATCATTTCCTGATAATTATAAATTTGATCTTTCTTGTTCTCGATCACTTTTAGCACAAATGGTAGGAAATGCAATACCGCCTCTTTTTGCTAAATATCAAGGTATTTATATAAAATCATTAGAGTCGCAATAAAGTGGCTTTTATTTCACTGTCTTATTGAGTATAAGTGTTCGTAGATTTGTAATCTAATTATATAAATTAAGATATCACGTCTAAAAATTTATTTTATAATTTTCTTATAGATGAGCCTGAAGAAGCATACTCGCTGCTTTCAGATTCAGGAAATTTTGAACAAGATGATGGTAATTCCTATGCTGAATTAAGCATAGGATTTTTAGATTATGATTGGGAAGAATCACATCCTGAAATACATGAATCAAATTCCCAAGGTGTAGATAATAAAGTGAAGCCTAAATCTTCTATTAAATCTGCTGCCTATTCCGAATTAGCAAACGACCAATCCCCTGTTCTCTATCAGGTAAAAGGCCCCAAAACTAGACAAAAATTAGGAACTATCAAAATGCCATTAAATGAAGCCAATAAATAAAGCCCCACTCAATAGGAGTGAGGCTTTTTGTATGGTGTCATCAATTTAGTGTATGTGAAATAGCAAATCACATTAACATCGATATAAAATATTCTGTTAAGTCTTTCACATAATAAAAATCTATTTTTTGTTTTTCATGCGCACATCGCGTTCTTCCAACGTCTCTATTTGAAACTTTAATCGACGTTTATCTTCATTTGGCAATGAATTGATTAAATAATCAAGTGCTTCATCTATAGCTTCTTTTTGTGATTTATACAAACCAATAGCTGAAAGTGCCTCAGCTTTATTTTTGATATGATTATTAATTCGCACATTAGCGTAGAAAGTTATTCTATCAGTTTTACTATCAGTGGTATAAGTATCATTAAGTTTTGTTTCCGTTTTTTCTATTGAAACTTGACCGTTAAACTTATAAGTATCTTTGTTAGTCATTACTATCTCCTTTGAAATTGCTAGATTGTTTAATTGCCTCTACATTGTTCCTTATTAATTTTTTATTTTGAGGCGGTAAATTTTGAATGTACTCTTCTACAATATCTGTAACTACTTCGTGCATCTTTTTATTTTCAATATTAGCAATCGTTGAAATAGCTGAATGTGTATCAAGTGGCAGTCTTATTGATTTTGGCAAATCTTTAGAAGCTAGTCGTTTTTTTGAATGCTGCAGTACATTTTTCGGTAAAGTTTTCTCTTCACTTGCTGATTGTTCAGGCTCTATTTGTTCTGGACGTTTGGTTTTATTTTTTCTAAATGATCCTAATCCTATTTGTTCAGCCATTGTTTTCCTCCAATAATTTAATTCTAGAAATAAGCTCAGTTACAACATTTTTATATACTTCATGGACTCTTCGATCATTTATATCCTTTATATTGTCCGTAATACCTGTTCTATCAAATCGTTTTAATCTAGCCATTTGTTTAATTTTTGTTTTAAATAAATTTTGCTTACCAAAACTATCAGTAGCATCACTAATAACATCTAGGTCAAGTTCTGACCCGTTTTGTTGTAATACAGGTAATATACCTAGTAAGTCTAACGATAATTTATAGTCATCTTGTAGTTGTAATAAATGTTCTATATATTTTTCTGCACCTTTTAATGAACGTTCTTGAGTTTGAAGTATAACTACAACATAATCACTTGCCACTAATGCGCTATCTGTAAATTTATTTAACTGTGGTGGCACATCCATGACAATGTAGTCATAATTAGCTTTTATAGGTTCAAGCAATTTGGAAAAGTATTTGTCTTGAGAATAGTCGTCATCAAAATTTGAATATAAAAATTTTTCATACCCTTGTAAATCTTCATAAGATGGAATTAAATCCATATTATCTTTAACATTAATAAGAGATTTAGAAATATCTTTTTCTTTTATAGACTCAAATAATGTTTTTTTAAAAACAGGTTTTTTTTGATATACATTGTTAATGGTAGTTAAAATTAAATCTGTTGCATTCGCTTGAGGATCTAAATCAACTACCAATGATTTTTTTCCTAATTTAGAGAATGTATAAGCAAACATTACTGCATTTGTTGTCTTTCCAACACCGCCTTTAAAATTACCGGTTGTAATTATTTTTGTCATTTTTTAGCTCCCTTTAATTTATAAAGTTATATTTTTATAAATTTATAAATTTGGAAAAATATAATTTTATAATCAATATATATTTGCCTAATTGCTGTTAAATTAATATTCATAAGTATGATTATACTAATTTATAGCTTTATAATACCATAAATTTATAATCTTATAAATATAGAAAACTATAAATTTATATTTTTATATTTCTATTGTTTTATAAAACTATTGCAATCGTAATATTCTCATTGTATGATTTAGATAAATAAAAAAGCCCTGGCAGAAATGTCAGAGCCTAAATAAGAAAAACGCCCTAACTGACAATTAGGACGGCTACATAATATCCAAAATGTAGCTTTATTATACAACGTAATCTCAGCGTTGTAAATAGCGTTGATTTCATCATCGCAGGAGACAAGCTGCGCGAGATATAGCTTAACCAAGAATTACCCAAATGAAAGTAATTAGTGGGGCGCTAGAAAACAAGTAGACAGGGGGTTCACCTAGCCGCCGCCTCAATAACCAAATCTTAGGTAGTCACTGGAATACGCACTCTGCTTTGGTGGCTGGGTTCAGCGCTAACCCGCAGACTAGAGGCTGCTAACTAAGAGCGTGGGTAGGTAAAACGATTTGCTAGTGTAAATTACTAGTGGATGGTCTTAACACAAAGTTATATTCGAACCATAGAAAATAAGAGTATGACGCCAGCAAGGGCGTTTTTTTGTTGGCTAAAACAAAGTTTTGATAGTGTTAAGGATTAGAAATAATCGCAAATGAGTGTCAACTGACGGCCGGCATGACCGACAAGCAAATAAAGATTTGTACTCTGAGTAAATCTTAGGGTACAAATCTGCCTTCAGAACCAACATTCTCTCTAAGCAAATCAGAAAGAACTTTATTAGTAAGGATTTCAAGAATTTTTTTGTTTTGAACCACATGAAATTTGGATATGCTCGTGTATCAAGTAAAGATCAAAATTTAGCTCGTCAAATTGAGGCTTTGACTAAAGCTGGTTGTAAAAGAATTTTCCAAGAAAAACAATCCGGTAAAAATATTCGGGATCGTTTAGAACTAAATAAATTACTACAGATGATCCATGAAGAAGATATCGTAGTAGTTATGAGCTTAGATCGATTAAGCCATAATTCTAATGATATAAAAGAGCTTCTTAGTAAGATAGAACAAAAGAGTGCCACTTTTGATATTCTAGATTTGCCCTCATTTGCAGGCGTAGAGGACTTGAATTTACGCCGACTACTAAAATAGCTTGGTTATTGATTTAATGGCTTATACGGCCGAAAATGAACGTGCTAATATTCGTGAACGTCAAGCTGAGGGAATTAAGCTAGCAAAAGCTCGAGGTGCTTTTATCGGAAAACAGATTGAGTATGTCCCTAATTCTTCTAATTTGCAGAAGCGAGCTATTTATTACGCCATTGTGAGAAGTTTACAATTAGGAGAGCCTATTAGTCATATAGCGAGAATGAACGACGTATCTCGCAGCACTGTTTACCGGATTAAGAATAGAACTTTATAATGATATTTTTTTCGTATTATTATTTAGTTTAACAAAATATATATTATTTCAAATAAATGAAAAACCCCCAATCCTATAAGTATTAGAATTGAAGGTTTTTTATGTATAGCAACTTGCCATTAATTATTATTAACAACATCTACATATTTATTTATATATTATTTATGTAGATACTTATTATGTAGATGCTGTTTTATTGTTTTCTTATTATTTAAATAATAAGAAAACAAATTATTTATAGTTCCTACTATAATTCCTACTATAATAGGAGCTATAAAACTTTTAATCAATATACTCACCCCCTTTTGGGGCAAGTTGCTATTGATATATGTATATAACATAGTACAGGTATAGCGAAAAGTCAACACTATTTTGAATATTTTTAGTAAATAAAGTAATGTAAATTAAATCGGTCATATAGCGAGAATGAACGACGTATCTCGCAGTACCGTTTACCGGATTAAGAACAGAGTTTTATAATGATATTTTTTCTTTTTTATGCTAATATATAGGTGTACAAAACAAATATATTTTTGCATGAGAACACAAAAAGCCATTCCTACCGTTAATAGAAATGGCTTTTTTAGTGTGGTTAGCCGGCAACTCATTTTTGGTTATCCTTTTTTTCTAACCAATAAGAAAAGAGCTTAACTGCTACTCCCACAATAATGGGAGCGATAACCAAAACAAATATATTTTTTAGCATGAAAACACCCCCTTTCGGGGCGAGTTGCCATTCTCCAGTATAGCATTATGCAAATATTATTTTAGATAATTTTCCGAAAAAGACTTGTAATTTACTAATACCCGTATTATAATATTAATTGTAATGAGGAGGTGATAACCTTTGAAAGTAGCAAAAAAGAGCTTAAAAATTGAACTGACCATCGAAATCAATTTCATAATTTTTAAGCTCAACTTAAAAATAACTCTTAGCCCTTAAGGGCTATTTGTTATATCTTTATAATACCTTATGGAGGTGTTAAATACAATGAAAAAGTTCATTAATTATTCTAATAAAATTGTAGATAATACCAGAAAAATAAAGCTTCAACTTACTATTCCGTTTTGGATTTCGATACCTATAATTATAGTAATAATTATATTATGGAGAAAATTTAATGGCTAAAACACAAATAGAATTGAATCGAGCTTACCGAAAGAAAAATCCAGAACACGCTCGTTATTTACGAAATAAATCGAATGCAAAAACCTTTATTCGTAAATATGCTCATAAAGAGGATTTGATAGCGTTAGAAAAAATGATTTATTATAGAAAAAAAGAATTATCTGAGAAAAAAAATTAGGATAATCAATAATTATCCAAAAGTCACCCACTCCCGACTAAAATCGGGAGTGGGTGACCTAAGCAATGAAGTTAGTCTATTGGGTTTACATCAAACCAATAAAGAAAACTTGCTGAGCCAAATCAATTTTACTTATAATGATTTTTACAAGCCACAATAATTAAGTGACCATCATCAACGGTATAAACTAATCGATCTTTATTATTGATTCTTCTTGACCAGCCCTCTTGATACTTTAATTTTTCAGGCTTTCCTAAACCAGCCTCTAACCCATCTCGCTGAATTGATTTAATCAAATTGTTGATACGTTTTAATGTTTTTCGATCCTCACTCTGCCAGGCAATATATTCATACCAGGCTTCGTCTAAAAATTCAATTGACGTCACTTATCAATTTCCATTGTCTAACAGCTGATGAGAATGAAGATCCTGATGATTGGCTATCTTTTCAAAACGGCGATTAAGCTCGGACTGGTTAGCTTCACTATAAAATTGATCTTTAACTTCAAAAGGTAATCCGCCTTCAGCAATACTCTTCTTTATAAAGATGTTAATAGCAGTTGAAAGATTCAGTCCTAGGCCCTCAAATATCTCAGCAGCTTGTTTTTTATCTGATAGACTGGTTTTAACAGAAATAGAAACTTTCTTTTTTTCGGTATCTATCATTATTCTCACCTCATAGCCATAGTAACACTAAATACATACATTGTATACTTATAAGATTACAATTAATATTGTCACCCACTCCCAACTTTATTCGGGAGTGGGTGACCTAATTATGTATAAAAAAACTGAATTTTTTATAATTCAGTTTCTTTTTTTGCTAAATATCTAATTTTACAACAAGATTAGATAAAAAATGGAAAAACGTCTTAGTACCAGTTTGTGCCATCTTTTTATATGATGGTTCATCTTCTGGCATTGCACCTTTCGGTTGTTCATTATTCTTAAGATTATCAACCGGTTGCCCTTTCAAATTATTTACTACCTCATTAGTATCCTGAGGATTATTGCCTAAATCAGAAGTAGCCACATTCCTAATGATCTGCACATCAGCCGCCGCATCGGAATCTGTGCCATTTTCAGTAGTACCTGGTTTAGTTGTTTGATCAACTGTCATCTTATCCTGATCAGACTTATTAGTAGCTGCCGCATTAGTAGAAGAAACCGCTGGAGTTTCTGCATTTGCAATCGCAGCTGCACCTTTATTTACTTTAACTTCAATGACCAACTCATAAGTCTCACCTTTAAGCGGCATTGCTTTCAAAAAGTCTGGCGAAGCAGTAAACAGAACGGTGTTGCTACTTTCATCAAAGCTTATTTCACTATCATTACTCATTTTCTTACCGTCGGCTTTATTAATTACATAAGCATTTACGTAAGTCAAACGCTGATCCAATTGATCTTTGATAGTAAATTGAGGATAACGTTCACTAAGATCTTTGCCTAAGGTGCCAACTTTTTGATCAACATGATAATAGAGGGTGTCACCAACTTTAACAGTTGTATTGTTAATATCTTTACCATCTTTATTGACCACTTTTTTAGTTGGCTTTGGTGCTTGACCTTTAGAATTCAGTTTATTATCAACCGCATTAGTTTGTTGTGGCTGGTTATCTATTGAAACTGAAGCAATATTTTCAATAGTTACCTCATCAGTAGAACTGGTCTTATCAGAAACATTGACTTTAGCTTCAATAACCAATTCGTAAGTCTCACCTTTTAACGGCATAGATTTTAGGAAATTAGCGGAAGCTTTCCAAACAACCGTATTATCAGATACAGTAATTTCAGCTGGCTGACTGACAGTCTTACCAGTTTCTTTATTAACCACGTAAGCTTTCAAGAAATTGAGATTATGATCCAACTTATCTGTAATACTGAATTCTTTATAACGTTGAGCCAAATCTTGATTCAAAGTGCCTACTTTTTTATCAATATGGTAATAAAGAGTATCACCATTAGAAACTAACTGATGATTAATATCTTTTCCATCATGGTTCACAACTGATTTAGTAGGTGCTTCTGGCGTTACTGGCTTGTAATGGTTATCCACTGTATTAGTATCTTGCGGCTGATTGTCTAAACTGACAGAACCAACATTATTGATCTCTACTTCTTTATTCAGATCTTCATCTTTCACATTTACAGTGACCGCAATTACTAAATCGTAAGTCTCACCCTTTAACGGCATTTGACTTAAAAATTGATTAGAAGCGGTAAATTTCACTGTGTTACTGTCTTTATCAAAAGAAATCTCGCTTGGGTTGCTAACTTTAGCTTTGGTATCAGCATTTTGTACATAAGCAGAATCAAATTTTACATTTTTATCGAGCTTATCAATGATACTAAATTCTTTATATCGTTGTGCTAATCCAAAGCCTAAAGTACCGACTTTTTTGGAAACATGGTAAATAAGTTTTTGACCATTGACAACAGCCTTATGATTAACATCTTTGCCATCGTTGTTCAAAACGGTTTTTTCAGGTGCATAATCAGGCGGTGTTAAAGGATTGTCTACCTCATTGGTGATTTGCGGGTTGTCATCCACATTAGCTGTTGCCGTATTCTTAATAGAATCTTTGGACTTATTTTGGTTAGGATCTTTGATATTAACCTTAGCTTCAATGACCAACTCGTAAGTCTCGCCTTTGAGAAGCATATTTTTCAAAAACTCGTCTGAAGCAGTCCAAGTAACTAAATTAGTGGCTTCATCAAAAGTGACCTCACTTGGATCACTTACAACTTCTTTAGTAGTTTTGTTAACCAAATAGGCTTTAACAAAATCTAAATCGCCATCTAATTTATCTAAGATACTGAATTTTTTATAACGCGAAATCAAATCCTTGCCTAAGGTACCCACACGCTGGTCAACGTGATAATAAAGTGTGTCACCATTAGAAATTACCTTGTGGTTAATATCTTTCCCGTCTTTATCAACCACATTCTTCACCGGTTTATCAGGAACCCTCGGTTTTACCGGATTTTCAACTTCATTAGTAGTTTTTGGTTTATCATTAATGATTCTTTGACCAGTGTTCTTAATATCTAAAACGCCATCAACGGAACTGATATTAGTTCCATTCGCGATGTTATTTAACGTGTCGGTATCATCAACCTGTACTTTAATGACTAATTCGTAAGTCTCACCTTTGAGCGGCATACCTTTATCGAGGAAATCCCGACTGGCTGTCCAAGAAACCGTACGAGTTTTGGCATCATATTCGGTAGTGTTAGAATCACTAATCTTCTTACCAGTTTCTTTATTAATGACATAAGAATCTAAATATTTGAGGTTAGCATCCAATTTATCGCTGATACCAAAAGATTTATAAGGCTTGAGTAGATCTTCCTTGAGATTACCAACTTTTTGATCAATATGGTAATAGAGAATATCGCCATTGGCGACTTCTTTATGATTAATATCGTAACCATTTTGATCAACTACTGATTTTACTGGATCAGGAATTAAACTATCAGAAGGAATAATCACGTGCACTTGATTAGAAGTAAAAGTATTATTATCGATAATATCTGAAGCGTCATTAGGAATACTGTAATTACCAGTTTGCGAATCAATTAACTCTGACGTATACTTATAATCTTTGTTCAGATTGACAGTCAGATACATATACAAAGTCTTGCCCCGCCAATGATTGGGATCATTGGCAGTCCAGGTAACCTGCTGGTGACTAGAATCTAAATCTAATTTCCCTTGGTTAGTAACATCCTTACTATCAGCAGTAATGATTTTCGCATCCTTGTATTTCAAGGCATCATGCAATTTATCTAAAAGGGTTAAACTCTGATAATCACCATGCGAACTAAATTTAAACTGAACCATGAAATGAATATCAGTTGTATCATCCTTACCGGTCATCTTTTGTTGATCTTGCAGGACTTCCTTGCCATCATAATCACCGTTCGCATCAGCGTCACGAACTAACTTTCGTAAAGATTTAGTGGTAGCTTGATCTTGCTTTTTAGCAGTATCAGTTTTATCAGGGGTGGAGCCACCGTTAGATTTAAAGATGGAATCCCAATCCTTGACTTGATTAAACTTGCCCATGAAAATTTTCTTGGTAATCTTATTTTCAGTATCTTCGCCCGTGGGATTAACCGTTTCATTAGTAGAAGCCTTATCTTTGTCAATTTGTGTCCGTGCTATATCCTTGATTTCAATATTGGGCTTTACATCATTCTTCACTTGCACAGGTATATGGACGATATAGGTTTCCCCTTTATATGGCATCGTATTTCCCAGAAAGTCACTGGAGAAAGAATAGGTTAAAATCCCATCTTCATAAGTGAATGTTCCCGCGTTAGCATCCAATCTTTTACCGGAATCATCAGTTACATAAGCATTCTTGAGATAATTGACTTCATCAGGTAATTTATCCGATATAGTAAATGTGTCATATTTCTTTAATATTGTGACATTCATTTTGCCAACTTTTTGAGCAACTGTATACTCAAACTTTTCTCCTGGTAAAACGGTCTTTTTGTTAATAGAATGATAGTTTGCTTGATTGGTCGGATCATCAGTATCATTTTGCATGACATCCTTAGTCGGCTGTTCTGGGACAGGATTCCATAAAGTTGCTGAACTAAAGGCTGTCCATTGACCGGAATAATAGGCAAATTTGCCACCTAAATGTTGTAAATCCTCTTTGGGATCAGCATAATTACCGATTACAAAATGAAGCGTATTGCCTTCCACTTGAAAACTCGCTGAAGCTTTAGGAAAAGTCGGTGTTCCTAAAGCATCTTCAAATTGTTGATCCGAAATAGCATTATCCATAACATTTTGCGCATCTCTATGACCACCAATCACGGGGTCACTTGACCAAGGTGACGTATAATCTTGCAGAATACTATCATTTCTTTTGTAGTAAGGCAAAGTCCCCATTTTTTCGTAATTAACAAATTCGTTACCCATTAGGATACGAGTGGATTTGCCATTGACCACTTGCGCGCCTGCTTGATTAAGTGAATTTATAGTGACATAGCTTTTCTTATCGCCTGCTCCAATGTTGATGGAACCCCCATTAGCATCTGTGAAACTCAAATCAACGCGGAACTGCAAAACTCCTTCAGTGGAAAAACCGTCATACAACTTATCGCTGAATTTCCATCTGGGTAATTTATTCGACTCCACGTAAATCGGAGGATCAGGTTGCGCTTTAATGTCATGAATTAATAGATTGGCATAAATGGGTGCTCCTCCAAAGGTTCCTACAGCTTTTGCGTATTTAACTCTAATTTGAGCTTTCTCCATCTCGCTGGGACTGTTAAATACTAGTTCCGTACCATCACAATCAGTTCCCCAATAAGGGCGATTGTTGCCGGTCATACGATTGGTAGTGACAGAGGCGCCATTAGTTTGAATATCTGCTTGTGATGTTTCTACATCCTTATCAATAATTAACTTATTAACAAATTTTATTCTAGGATCATTAGGATCGATAGCTGTAGAGCTCGCACATACTCTTGTAGCAGTACAGCAGAAGAAAATAGCTCCAACAAGACCTAGTAACAGAAATATCCAGCTACGTTTTAGATTTCCAAATATATTTATCATCTTGAAATCCCCTTATCTATTTTGCATTAACCTAAATTGAAATGTTTTATCACCTACCCGAAAAGCAGATAGATCTCTTCTAAAAAAGATTTTATCTGCTTTAATTGTCATAAATGATTTTTGCTTTTGGTTATCACCCCCTAAAAATTAGTAATAAAAAAAGCACTTTGACAAAAAGCGCTTTTCGTTATTTTTGATTTGTGTTTTGCAATCTTTGATCATAATCATACTGTCCAATAATTACCCATCGCCTAGTACCGTTATAATTACAGGTAAATAAAGTTACTTGTTTTTTGTTTTTATCACTATATAAGACTGATTTTTTTGTAGGTGTAATAGTTCCCCGAATAACTGGTTGATAAGGTCTTACTAGCTTCTTATCTGTAACATGATAATAGTAATTTTTTTTCTTATCTGTAAGAACGATCATAGAATTTTTAGCAACTCTAATATTGGGAACACGACTGAACAAGACATTTAAGGATGTGTTCATATTATGACCTGCCAGTACATAATTCCCAGCTCCGCCGATTTGTACTTCATTAGGGTAATATGCAGCCGCACCCAATGCTAAAGTATACATATTAACACCATTCAAAATAGGCAAATATAAGCCGATTTGAGGGACACTCACATAACCAGCGTAATTGTCACCGTATCCACTTTTTAAAGCTGTCTTACGGTAATTCTGTAGCTCATAAGGGGTAATCATATGCACGTTATCAATATCAGATTGATAAACTTTAGGCTTCCATTTTAATTTTTTTGCTTGAATTGTTGATTTCACACTGTCATGAGCATAAGAATTTATAATATTTTGATTATCTATATTAAAAGCAGTTACTAATATGAATAAAACACTCACTACAATAGAAGCAATCAAAAAACCGATTTTAATCAACCTTTGCTTCTTCGGGGCTAAATTTCGCCAATATTGATATAAGTTATGCATTGGCATTATTCCTCCTGCAAGTTTTCTTTCCAGTCAGCTGCTTTCTCTTCCACAAAAGCATCTAGATGATCACGATCAGCATATTTTGCTAAATCATGGACGTGTCTCACCTTATTCACCCTTCTTACCCAGTAATCACGATGAACTTGGTCGTAAGGTGATGTGTTTTGAAGCATCTCTATCATTGTGTCTCTGACACCTTGCAATGTAGCCTCTTCATCAAAAATAAATTGAATTTTGCTTAATAAAAAGCCAATATCACATTCATATAAAACATAATCCGCTATGCGATCGTCAATCTCATCAGCACTAGAATTCTCGACATCCTGATTTACCTTTTGAAATTCTTTCACGGCTGCCGGCAGATAGGATTCTAATAATTTCCCTGGTATATCTTCAGGATAAATCTTAACTTTAGTTAAATGATTTTCCGATATAAAAACCTCAAAAGCTTGCTCAATTTTGGGGATTAATATTCCCCTCATTCTTTGTGTAATCATTGCTTCATTAAACATTTGTTTATTTCATCCTTCTTTTTCACTTTGTATATAAGGCTTTACGACTAAACCGGTCTTGCCCAGGATCATAGAACCAAAGATAGCTCCAGCGATCATCTACACACTCAAGTTCTTTTAGTTTATCGAAATTGTTGTCATACATAATATATTTCCAATGGAGCCCGTCATTTGACTTCCATATTTGCACATACCAAATGATGTCCTGCCGAAAGGTTCGTTGCAAAGCCCAGGTCTCAAATCTATTTAGTGGGTTCTTATTTAGCCAGCCATCAAAATCAATGAGCAATCCTTTATGATTCTCAATACCTGTGACGCGCGAACTAATTAGATGAGTACGATCGACAAAACCATCAGATATTTCTCCAGGAATTCTGCTTTGTGGATTTGGTGGCTGTGCTTTATCGCAAACGATGTAACTGCTTTGTTGTAATCTAATATTATTAGTAGTGCTGGTCGGAATTTTGGGAAAATATCCGTAATAAGAATCACCATTTTTTTCTTCCCAAAGTTCTTTGAATTTATCCTTATTGCCAAACCCACCATCGATTAAGTCTAAAATATTACGGCTGTACCAAAAACCTGTCCCCTTGGGAATATATATCGTTGCTGTATGCCAAGCATCTGTATGCTGCCATCCCACACTCCGAATGGGCAATTCTTTCACTAATCTTTGTAAATTATCTAAATTATTCAAGGGACAGGAAGTGACTTCGTAGACTTCAGTAGCACCATCATGTTTGATGTGTTTGAGGGTTCGGCTGATTTTGTGCCAAGCTTTATCAAAGCTGACTTTACCTTTACTGTGACTATGCGACATATCAAATGACTCCTTTATTTTTACCCCGTGCTAGGAATTTTCCAGCATGCTTTCTGGTATTCGAAATCATTTCCGCTTTTTGGGCATTAATCAAGTCTTGCGCCTGTTCCATGGCCTCCTGAATCAATTCTTCTTTATGATGCATATCTCTTTTAGTTCCAGCATGCAAATCTTTATTTTCAGCAAAAATGGGGCTTTTCCTATTCACAATAGCCCATTGGGGGTTATTTTTAATGGCAGTTAATAAATCCGGAACTGAACTATTTTGATCTGGTAAATCATTGGGCACTGCATACACTGCATTATCATCTTCCTCTCCTTTACTTTTCCTAAATTCAGCAATAATTTGGTCACGTGTATAGACATAATCATGATGACCAAATTTTGCTTCTAATTTATCGTTTAAGGCATACATTTCGTCATCTTCCAAAAAAGGACTATTGCCATGCTCCGGATGATTGGTTCCTTTCATCAAACTGTAAAATTCTCCAGCTTGCGTGATGTAATGCGCCTTAATACCGGTATCCGGTAGCGCAATATCACTTTCCACTGGTTCAGTAACTCCTAAACTAACGCGACCAGAAATATTAGCAGTGATTCGGCCAGGTATCTTTTCTTTTCTGGCTGTTTGATTAGCTAAAATCAAACGAATACCGACTGAACGAGACATTTTAGCTAGATATTCGATTTTATCAGTAACATTATTCTCTGCCACTTCAGAACTTTTCAGCTGCGCATCTTGATCAATAATTGTTGATAATTCATCACAAATAACTAAAATTGTACAAAGTCTTTTGTCAGGAAATCTCTTATTGTATTCTTCAATTTTGCTGATGTTGAATTTTTTAAAGAGTTCAATTCGCGCCTGGGTTAATTTCACAACATGATTAAATAGTGCCCTGACATATTCAATATCCCCAGCACCAGCTGGTTGGGCGTACGTGTAAGGATTAGGATGATAATCTGGATTTTCTGGGTTATCTGTGCGCATAAGTTCAAAAGAATTTCCTTTTCCGTCGATATAAATTATTTTTACTTCTTCCGGATTTTTACTATCCATGACTGAATAAATCATATTCATTAAGGTTACAGTTTTACCAGAACCAGTTTTCCCAAATAGAATCATATGCGGAATTTGATTACCTAAACTAAATTCAATGGGTTTACCCATGGCATCAACACCGATTAATCCGGATATTACCTCAGATACCCCTGAAGGCCGTTTTTTAATCATTTCCCGAAAATCAACTGGAATGTTAACACCAGTCACTAAAGAAATTTTAAGAACGCCAGCACTTACCAACACAATAGGAATATCAGGCATTTTTAACATATTAGAAATGCCTTTAGCTAGATTATCGAAATTAGTTGGCAAATGAGGGGAACGGGGCAAGGTATAAGAATAAATGGCGGTATTACCACCAACCATGACATTGTCAAAAGTACCGTTGATTTTAAAGCTATTGAGAACTTGATTTAAATCGGGTTCTAGCTGCATAGCCTTGTGATAGGCTAGCTGTTTCTGCTGTTTAATAGTAGCCCCCGTTTTCGGATCTAGAGGTGTCTTAATTACTGATAAATCTAAGTTATGCTCGACCAAATATTTGGAACGATCTATCGTTGGATCACGGTAAAACCTCTTAGCGTCTTTTGCTTGCATCTTCTGTAAAAAAGCCGCTGGTGTGAAATGTTTCAAGTACCGCAACATATTTAAGCAATTGGTGACATAAGTTCCTAAAAAACCTCTCCCATGATTTTTTAATTGATTAGATGGAGCACAAGGATTACTAAAATTATCTGGCCAAGTTCCTAATTCATCAGCCGCATTATAAGGAACACTGCTATCAAACAAAAAGCCACCTTTATCAGCTGAAAAAGTGGCATCTTCGGGAAAACGAATACTGGCAGCTGTTAATCTGGAGCCCAGCCCTTGCAAAACCTGTGCAATTAAATGATCCGTGTCAGTCTCTCGACTTTTACGAACGAAAATTTCCGCATAACGTAATCCATTCATAGTTTTCACGACAACGTGAGATTGTCTAATAGCCAAGGCTGTTTTCTTAATTCTCTGGGTTTGGATCGTTCCTCCAGCTCCATTTTCAAATTTATTGCCCCGATCGTCATATCCCGATAACGCGTCGAAATAACTATCATTGAGATTTTCTTTGAGCTTGGCTGCAAATAAGCGTTTTTGGAAAAAATCAAAAAAAGGAGTTTGATAACCAAACAAATATTTAAACATCAGCCAAGGCGATAAAATTATGAGTTGGACAATGATGTTCGCTGTGCGATTAAAACTAACCCGCCAAACTAAACTCTGCACTGTAATGTAAAAGCAGGGCAGCCAAACGATTAAGATAGCCCGCAGATAAATTGCCAACCAATATAACAGCCAAATGAGAAATACTTTCAGATAGTTTAGTAATGTTTGCCAAATAGCTGTCTGCTGTACTTTGTTAGAACCAGAAAAAAGTAAATATTTAGCTTGTTCATACCACGGCGCGGTAATGACACAGTAAAGAATTAAAGTAACTGCGCCAGCTATTAGGCCGGCTTTAATTAAAAATGACCATAATTTATCTAAGTCAGTATATTCATATACTCTTCTACATAATCGCGTTATTCCGTAGTAAGACATGAAAGCAAATGATAAAGGCAATATCCACTGAAAAACTAAGTTAAAATTAATCATTTCCCCGACCTCTAAATCGTTGCAAATAATCAGTGATGGGCATAACCTTAATTTTTTCTTGATTAAAGGTTACTATCTCGGCTTGGGCTTTTAATGGGGAAGCGTCAATGCTATTTTTCGATAGTATTTTTTTGATTTGTTGCAAGCCCTTAGAATTACAATAAACTGCAATATAATCATCTCCTTGTTTCGTTAATTGGAGTCCTTGCTTCGAAGCATTAAATGCTTGTTTTAAGCCTGCAAAATTGCTAATATCAAAATCTTTCAGCTCCAATCCCATTAAATCAATGTCTTTAACTGGTTCCTGCAAATTAGATTCCAAATCATTGGTCTTATTAACTTTGTCTTCCGCCTTATTGCTTGAATCATCAGAATTCAAACCCTCAGAATCAAGATTTACCGTTGTTAATTTCTTTGAAGTTTTTGCTTCATTGGTCTTCTCATCGGTAGTTAGAGGTGGCACAGCTTGCTGTTGCTCTTTTTTCTTTTCTTCATCTAGCTGTTTTTGTTCTTCGAATTTTTTCAGGTTTTTGCGATGAACATGGAAATATATGGCTATTGTTGCCGCCCAAACTAAGAAAAAGATGGCAAAGGCAAAATACACAATTCCCTTGGACAAATGATTCACTAACAATAAGGCCGCGCTATCTAAAATCTGAATAATATTTCCGATAAATAAAATATTTTTTGCAGTAGAGCGGTAAATCATCATCAAAATTTCTATAATTACCACCAGCAAACAGATGATCGCAAAAACAACCCATTTATAAGGATTATTCTGAAATTTGATATCAGCATAATAGTAAGTACACAGACCTGCGACTAAAAAAAAGCTGATTAAAACAATTATTACGTCTTCAACCATTAACTATCTCCTATTATGTTTTTAATTTTGGAAAGATCTGTACCTGAATAAATTTTTGTAACTTGCCATTGGCCACCACCTTTATTTTTGATAATCGCAAATGTTGGAGTTAATAACCTTTGATTAGGCGCTAAATCTAATATTTTTTGGGATAATTTAGTCTTTTGCTGATGTGAACATTTATTTAAATTAAGCACCAAAAAAGGGGGAATGTTCTTTTCTCCCTTCGCTTTTTGTATTTTTTGAACTACAGGTTTTTCGATTTTTTTACAATATTTACAATCATTTTTATATAAGACTAAAATTAGTGCTTTTTGGTCGCCACTAGGTTTATTTAGTACCTGAAAGACTTTAGTAGGTGCTGTCGCGATACTGCTATAAGTGCTGCTAGTGCGCTGTTTATTACCCGGAAATAATAATGATAATAAAAGCAGTAACAGCAAGCCCATTCCAAAATATAAAAGATAAAGCCTACTACTCTTCAAATTTGCCACTTCCTTATTGCAGCTTGACAACCTGATCTATAAGCTGGTCAGAATTGATTCGTAATAAATAAAGACTATTACTTAGACCTGGATTCGCACCCTTTCGCCAAGATTCCTGCACTACCTTTACTAAAGCAATTTCCTTACCAGGTGGCATTTGACTATTACTGTAAATAGTCAGATCATTTAAACGCGAATGTAAGCCTAAATTTTTAATGATATTATTGCCGGTAACATCTTTACCATCATCGAAAATATTTTTGTCTTGAGCCAACTGTGGAGTGATAATTTTATTTAGTTTATGAGATCGTTGCTGGTAGTCATGAGAATTAGACCAACTCAAATAGATAGTGAAAAACTTTTGAGAACGTTGTTTCAGCAACTTATCCTCATTAAGATCTCCATAATAATCTTTGACCTTTTGATCTTTGTTTAAATAAGCTTTTTGTGCCGCTAGATTTTTATATTTTTGATAGTTTTGGTGATACTTATTTTTTTCTTGCTGCAACTTGGAATCGGATTCTTTCTCTAGGCACCTTACACGACTAACATCTTGGACTCCCTGCTGAATATTATGTTGAATAGTGAAAAATCCTAAAAAAATAACTGCCACACAACCCATTATTGCCAAATCACGACAAATTATTTCCCATATTTTTGCTTCATTACTCATGACTAATAGCACCTTCTCTAAAGTCAAAAGTGACAATTTTATCAGTTGTGGGATCATAAGATATTTTATAAATACCGGATGATTTCTTTACCTGATCTGTTCCCTTAGTAACAACCCCGGTAGAGGTACCATTAATAGTTGGCGAACTGTAAGCAGCAAATATTAATACTGGTACCCTCTGAGTAGATTCATTCAGGTGACCATAAGCAATCTCTAGTTTATCTAAATGATCAAATGGCGTTCGTTCTGTCCCATCTGGTTGCACGGTAGGTTTAACTTTGCTTTTTAATTCCGCGGCAAATTTAGTACCTACAAGCGGGGTTAATTTAGCGGCTAATTGATCATAATCTTTTTTATTTTTGGTCTGTGAAAAAGTTAGCGTAAAAGCCTTGTTCAAACGGTCATTTAAATTTTTCTTGCGCTCCACAATATCATAATTTCTTTTGGATATTTGCTCATAAAAATATTGTTTAGATAATTGTTGATCTTTCTGTCGATAATATCTTATTTGTTTCTTATTCAGCTTAATAGTTTGCGCTGTTCTGGCTTGCACTTTTTTTAAATTATTATTCTGAGCCGCGTTTACACCTGCTATTAAACTCATCACTATAACCGTTGTTAGAGTTAGGAAAACGACATCATTAATTATAGTTTTCATACTTTTAGCCTCACTTTTGCGGCCGTGCGAAGGTTAATGTGTAATTACCGCTTAATAAGCTAAGAAATGATTCTTTAAATGTTGCCTCATTAACTCCTCCGCTGCCGCCTTTACCGCCCATTTGAATAACTTTAGTAGTATTTTCCGACGGTGATTGCGATTTCCAATTCTCTTCTAAAATTGCTGTATGTCCATTATTACCTGAACCCCCACCAGTATTAACAATTACAACATCACCAGCTTTAGCTTCACTAGCTGGTATTTCCGTTAACCAATGATGAGCGCCTTTAGCGTCTGCTTCCATAGATCCGGTAAACCAACCCATATTTTCGGGCACCTTATAACCAGCTTTTTTTAAGACCAGCCAAACGAACCCAGAACAATCAGTGATGCCATCACGATCTGGATTTTCTACTGATCCAATGTAAGAAACTCCGTGAGATTGTCCATAATGGAAATAACCTAACAGACTTTTAGCTATCTGCAAAACATCACTAGAATCAGTGGACTCAGAACAGTTTTCATTATCTGGATTTTTTGCTTTCGCGCCGGCATTAGCCGCTCCCGCTGCTCCTAACAAAGCGCTATTCGCGGGAATATTGGCACCACCAAATGCAACATACGCTGCTTGAGCATCTTGAGTAATTTGGCCAATCTTACTTTGACCATCTGATAAGCTGACCCCTTCATAGTAAAGTGACCAATCTTTAGCAGCTTGCACTGGATCAATATCATTCCCAACAACGATTTTGGCATTTTTCCAGCCGCCGTTAAGTTCAAAAGCGATCAGTTTTAACTCGTTCTCGGCTGTTAAAGTGCCTTTATCACCCGCCTTAATGGAACCTTCAGCCGTAATCCTAGAGCCGTTTACAGTATTGGTAAAGCCAGACCACTGAAACCAGCCAGCTACGCCACCACCAGGGTTAAGAGCTTGCGGATCAAAATTACTTTCTCTTTTGGCAACAGCTAATGCTCCCGCTGCTCCAGCTCCAGAAAAACCTATGGTTTGTGTCAAATAATTAAATATTTGTTGAGCATTGTTGTTAGCGATAGTCCCTTTTGTTAGCCAATCGCCTTGCACTCCGGAAAGCTTGGCTCCAGAAGGTGCTTGCTGAGAATTTGCAGAATCGCAATCATCTTTAGCCACATAGCCTTCAAAGCTAGCATAGGTTGTATTAGGACTAATTACTGGCAAAATCAAGGCAAACAAAAAGAGACTCGACATAATTCTAGACGGTCTCCTACCTATTTTTTTATATTTCATTTTCACACTTTCCTTTATAGCAACAAATGCGTTCTTATGAGGGCACTTTGCTGGTCAGACTTGCGGTACCAAAAGAACACTCCCTGCTGCTCTAAATTTAACGCTTGGACCACATTTTGGGGTATTTCTTTGTTCCAGGAGCGATTAATGAAATTGATATTAAAATATTTGTGGTTTTCATCATCATCCTTATCCGAAACACCACCAATAACGATCATATCCTGATTGTTCATGGTACCTGTAAAAGATTCATAACTATTAGGGTTAATTGAACTATTTTTATCTTCAAAAGTGGTTATTAAACCAATATTCTTGCGTCTGATAATCTTTTTATAAGGAATTATACTTTCTAAAGGAACTTCTAGTTGATCTAGACCATGAATTACGATTGTGTCATTTTGACGGGCACGATTGACTACATAAGCTAAAGTATTTAAAAAGGCGACTCCAGCAATTTTAGGAGTGTGTCTATAAACCTGAATGTCATAATAAATATTACGAACGCTTTTATCATACTGATTCGGTAAATTAGTATGCCCTGAAAATAGATTGGGATATTGATGAATAGCAGTTTTCACAGCTTCGTGCATTAAGGTGGCCTCCCTTTTACTCTCAGGATCACTAGCTCGAGCAACATTATCACGTAGCTTAATTAAAAAGTCTGAAGTAGTGGGATAGTTATCGTGATTATCAGTAGCCAAAATCATTTGTGCTTTTTTGGGCTCATTATTAGGATCTGTCGTATACAGCCCTTGTCCTCCGGCCGTAAAAATGAACCAATCTTCCAGCATTGCTTCTAGTTTGGCTCTAATATAGGTATCATCAATATTACTATTACTATTTTCCATCACCAGTATTAACATTTCGGTTACTTTATCAAAATTGTCATTTGCATCTTGAATAACAGTTTCGGGAGTTCCGAAAACCTCCATCGGATTAATCGTTTTCTTACCCATATCAAAATATAAGCTATCTTCTTTATTGTAGGGATATCCAGCCATAATAATATGATGTACCCGACCTCTGCCACTGAGATAAGTGCTATCACTGATAACTTGAGCAATCGCACTTCCTCCATCTTTCACGGCTGCTGCACCTTCAAAGCCACCAATGGATATTATGGGATTAATTTCCCCAGTACAGATAATGGCATTCTTAATCCCAGTAAAATCAATAATCGCAGCATTATTATAAATTAAGGAATCGATATCAATCCCTACTGCCACTCCATATTCATCGGAAAAACCACTGGAAGGATAGAATAATCTATCAGCAGCTACCGTAGACATATCAGTATTATGGAAACTATCAGCTGAAACCTTAGACAATAGATCTCTAAATTCCAGATATTGTCTGCCTACTTCTCTTACTAGAGTAATACCATTAATATTGTTGTTATGATAAGAATTTCTGATTAGAGCTAAACCTTCTTCAATGTGTTTCGGAGAATCTGACACAATAATCATCAATATGTCACTGTCAATGATAGTGTCCTTTCTTCCAGCTAAAATAGCGGAAATTTTTATATCATCTGCTCTCTTACCATTATTTGCGAGCTGTTCCATATCTGTTTCAGCAGTGTTATTAACGCTATACAAATTGGAAGCCATCTTCTTTTGGATAATATCTTTTTGCTTGGGTTTGGGAACCCCTTTTTCCCTTTCCAAAAATAATAGTTTGCAATGATGAATATTCTCAGACGGAATAACCTTACAGATCCACCCTATTTCTTCTGGATTATGAGTTCCATAATCAAACAAGACATCGAAAACAGACGCTACTAAGTGCTTGCCTTTAAAGAAAAGATAAGGGTCGGTATCCTTATAACCAAAACCATTAGTAAATCCAAAATCTTCTTGGAATTTAGTTTGCTTATTATTGCTAGAAATTTTCCTCTTTCTTCTAAACATTGTTCCCCCCCTATTTCAAGATCTTGGCAATTGCTTTCTTGGCTTCTTCACCGCATAACAAGGAATAGTTCATGACTAACCCAGCTTCCATCGCTCGTATTGTGGTCTGGATCCGACTATTCAAAATCGCTGGTGTCGGTGCAACCAAAAATAAGGTCGTTTGTAATTGTCGGTTATCCTTTTTTTTCGTGGTTACTAGATACTGCTCATTGATTTTCTTGACCATGGCTGGGGTTGCGTTGGGAGGAATTGGTTTTGGCTTGATTTCCGCGTCTTCAATGGAAATCATTTTTATGACCAGCGTATCATCTTCCAAATTCGTTAACATTTGTTTATTCAAAGTAGAGGCCATGGCTTTTTCTTCTTCAAAGGAAACAGGACTGACTATTCCTCGTGTTCTAAAAATTGATATATATTGGCTTTTACCATCAATATTTTGTTCAATAATAGATTGAGATTCATCTCCTGGCCAAATTCGAAAATTTTTCAGTTTAGTAAAACCCATTAATTTCCGATAAATTAGTTTGTGTATCAAAAATTTCATACTAACTATAATTTGTAAGCCATGAGAAGGATTAGTTAATAACGCATTGAAAGCAATGAAAAATACCCCTAACGTGTAAATAGAAGCTATACCTAAATTTTGCCACAAAGTCTGCATATCATTTTGCTTAATTATAAAAACCGTGCCATACAAGCCTATGCCTAAAATACCAAGACCTACTAAAATACCCAGCCATGTTGTTACCAAGAAATCCGTAATCGATCCCATATGTGATAGTCCGGAAATTCTTTTGATCATTCGCCAAGATTGCGACCTTAAATTAAAGCGATTACCCGGAGCATGGTAAATTTGATTATTAGTATTATCTTGTTCGGTCATATTTTCGCCCGCCTTAATGAGTAGAACAGAGTTACAACCAACAACAGAATACCAGCAATAGAAATATAGACACTATTTTCTATATCATCTCCTGCGGCTGGATACTCCTGCATAATATAAGAAGATTGTTGCGACTTAGAATTATCATTTCTATGCGCATCTGTTTTAGGATTTTGATTCTTACTTTGCAAAGTATTCTTGCTAGAGGGTATTTCCGTTACTTCTTGCACTTCGTTCAAATAAATCACCTCCCAAAACTTGGTAACTTCTAAAAGGTCACAGTATGAACTTTTCCTTGTTTGTCTCTATAGTGTCCGGAGTGCTTATCATCCACATAAATTTTAATTTTTTTATTTTTTTCATTGGTATAAGTGAAAGTATCGCCTTTTTTAAAATTATGCTGATTCGAGGTCGTTATGCTACTCTGAACCGGGGGCTGCTGAATACTTGCTGGTTGTTGATTATTCGGTCCAAAAAAGAAAATTAAGCAAACACAAACCAATATAGCTAGCAATCCTATAAAAGAATATTTCCAACTCTTGTTTTCCGTATTAGGTACAGTAATTGGTGATGCAGGTACATTCTTATTAGAGGCATTAGCATTTACATTGTTAGTTTGATCAATTAATTTTTTCTGCTGTTCAATGATCGATTCTTGATCTTTCAACCTCTTTTCGAAACTATCAAGCTCTTTTTGATATTTGATGAATTTTCGCTGATTTTCAGTGGATTGTTTTTTCTGCTCCTTTATTAACGCTTTGTCTATTGCAGTTTGCACTCTTTCTTCTTGTGTATTTTTTAGGTTTGCAATTTGATCATCCTTTTCTTGTAGTCGTTGATTCAGATCGGAAATTGTAGAATTAGCCTGAGCTACCTTTTCTGCAAAATCTGATAACAACTTTTTTTGTTGATGTTGATAATCTTTGACGAAATCTGATACATCTGCAATACGAACAGTATGCTTTAGGCATAAATTTCGTAAAGTATTAATGTAGGCGTCTAAATTGTCTTGTTGTTCTTTAATCCTTTCTGTTGTTTTCTGGTCAATATCCGATGATGATTTTTCAATTTGAGCAGCTAACATATCCTGATTTTCAGAATCAAATTGTGCTTCTAACTTAGGAATTTGGCTTTTGATAAATTGTTCTTTAGTTTTAGCATAATCATTCTGTATCTGATCTTGTTCTAGCTGCTTTTGTTTTAATGAATTAGTTTTTATCTTTTCGTTATTCTGCTGATTAGCCTTTTGGGCTGCTTGAATCTTTTCATTTTCTACATTTTTCCAATTGGCATGATAATTATTTGATAAGGAATTACATATCTGATTTAGTAAATTAATACGTTGCTGATAATCCTCATTTGTAACGTTAATTGCTTCAGGTTCTAAATTACTAGGAATATTCAATCCGGCTAAACTAATGGGCTCCGTTTCACTATCTAATATGTGACGAGCGACCTCATAAATACGTGCATTATCATTATCATAGTCTTTTAATACATCGGTGGGTTGCTCATAAGACTCAGATTCCAATCCGTTATTTTGAGCTTCATTATAATTTAGAGATGATTGTTGACTTAATTCTTTTGGCTTATTATCTAAATCAGAAGAATCAGACGGATTTTTCCCCTCAGAAGCTTCCTGCTCATCTTGATCTTGCTCAGCACTCGTATCATTAAATATTTCGTTTAACTCCGCATTATCCTGAAAACCGGCGGATTCACCTTCTTGTTCTTGATTATCAGTTGATGGCTGCTGTTGTGACGAAGTAATCTGTTCAAATTCTTTGTCAATTTGTGCGTCATCTTGAGCAAATGCCTCCTCATCAGTAGAAGAATAATCATTATCTTCGTTATTATCCTGTGATGATGTGCTTATACTATCCTCATCATTCGTATTTTCTTCTTGGTGCTTATTAATAGCTTTCAATAAATTAACCAGATCATCAATAATAATCAAGCCGTCATCTTCCACAATTACTGAAGGATTGGAAGAAATAAATTTACTAGCAATCTCAAATGATGTTTTATCATTATTGAATTGAACTATACGTAATTGATAAGCACCTACGTCATGCGAGTAATGAAAAGAAGCTTCTTCAATAATATTTTCAATTTGGTCATTTACTGGAAATAAAAAAAGGTGCTGATCGATTGTAATCAATTCAGTACCTTTTCTTTTAGAAATGGCTTCTCTTAGCAGATTTACGAATTCATCAGGGATATCAACTAATTCGAGCGCTAGTGAACTAGTTTTATCCATTTATTTAACCTTTCTACTTAGGAACTGCGTCTCCCAAAGTTTGTGCTTTTTTGATCCAAGATGCCGCACCAACAATGAATAAGAAACCACCGAAAATAGTGATACATACACCGATAGCAGCTCTGGTATAATTTTTTCTATTGCCCCATAAACCAGCAACAATATCAGCTAAGCCAGCAAAAAATAGGACACCACCTCCAATAGTTAAAGCTTTTTCTAATCCCCAGTGAATAATATTATTCAGCCAGTCATCAATAACATCACCAGTCAGGTAAAGTCCCTGACTGTTTGATAGTTTAGTAACTAAAGTATTCATGATTTTAACCTCACTTATTTACTTATTTGATTTTTCTACTAATGCTGTGCAGATTATCTGCCAACAGCTTCCCGTTAACACTAGATTTGACTTGCTCGTCTAATCCATTAACGCTTCTTCTCAATTGACCAGAAAGATTATTGAATTCTTCCTTATTACCAATTTTCTGAAGTTTGCCTAAAATTTGTTTGATACTTGGGTCTGTTGCTGCTTTACCTAAACTGTTACTCAAATTTTTTAACTGATTGTTAGTAATAATCTTGCTAGTATTGTGAGTTACAGAATTGGCATTATTAATGTTATTTACAACAGAATTGTTAGTAATTGGTGCTGAAACTGACCGCGGAGATGACCAAGAATGATTGGGTACATCATAAGCATTCTTGACGTCTCTATTGGAAGTAAGCTTATCTTGCTGAATCCCCATTTTACTTGCATCTTTAGAAATATGACCTGTTCTATTAGGATCACCAGGAGCTTGGTAACGATTATTTGAAGAATTAATGTTCCCTTGCGAAGCCAGTGAATCAGCACTTACAGCATGCGCTTTAGGATTAGTGTTGTATGACTTATTAATGGTTTGATAAAAGTTACTCTCTTTTTTATCAGGCTTTGATTCTGACTGATTATTATTGAAAGCAGCATTATCACCTCTTGCTCTTGAAGTAGGTTGTTTTGATGAACTGACAGTGGAATGATTATCAGATAAACTATTAGGCGTATTTACATCCCGTTGTGGAACTGGCTTTGTAAATTGATTTAAACCAGATTTCTTGTTATCAACAAATCGAGTATCCACGGGCTGAATAACTGTTTTCGGATTTTTAATCTTTAAAGTATCATTCCCGGGATTAAAATCTGTATGAGAAGCAGGGATCTCCTTGGAAGCAAGGCTACCATTTTTGCTTTTACTTTGCTGGTTCTTATTAAGATTTTCAGTACCTGCTTCTTTCATATTTTCGTTAGCAGAATTCAGATCGGTTGGTTTGATACCAGACTTTTCTAAATCTTGAGGATTCTTTAATGGCACATAATCTGCCTGATTATTCTGATAATGCTGTGGGGAGTTTGTGATTAATCCTTGTTCTTGACCTATTCTTTGCAGATCAGCTATGGAATCATCTATTTGTTTAATGGCATCTTTAGAATAACCTTGCTTTTGCATTTGTGAACGCAATTGTTCAAGCTGTTGCTGAGACTCTTGCAAGTTTTGCAAATCAAAATTATTCTGCAAGTTATTCATAGCATTACTGCTCTTTCTTACAGCACTAACGACTTTTTTATTTGCCTGAGGCTCACTGCCTATTCTGCCAATAGAATTTTCTATTCTAGAAATGGAACCATTTCGTTCAATTATTTTTGGATCTATTGGTGTATTAGCAAGATTACCAGTCTCATTGCGTGAACTATGCTTTGGAGAATGTGGCTTTATATACTTAGACACATTATCCTTAATATGATGCTGTAATTTTTGCGGCAAAGCCTTCTTTAAGTGTCCATCTAAGCTATAAATACGCTCCTGCATCAATTTATGGTTGTTAATACCATGTGGGTTAGCTTGTAATTCCAATCTATCGGCTGCATTTTTAGCCCACTCCCAAACTAGTGTGAATAAGCTAATAAATCTACTTTGAAACTTCTTGTTTTTGATAAAGAAGCAAAAAGTAATTATGCTAAAAGCTGCCGCTATTTCAATGCGTAATCCGTTGTAAGACATGGAATTATAAGGATTAGTAGGAACCCATGTTGCTAACTTGGAAACTGCTAGGATTGCCCCACTAACAGCTGTAAAGAACTTATCTATAAATCCTGCCATGAAAGTAAAACAGAATATATTACCAACAAAGCCCGCTAAATAAATCAAGAACATACCCAGGTATTCAATTTGACCGGTTAAGGCAGCTTTGACAAAAGCAGCTAAAGGTCTAATGTTCATGTCAATTAAGCCTATTGCCAATAAAGCAGCTACAATTGACCAGAGCACAATCAGATGAATCAAAGGCTGACCAAACATTCCAATGACTGATGCTCCATTTCCAACCATCGAAACCACGTAATACTTGCTACGGTTAGAATCAAAGGAAGGCTTATATTTACTTACCCCCCTGGCTGGAGCATCTATATAATAGCGACCCCCAGTTTCATCAAAAATTGTTGATAAGGCTAAGAACATGGTTTGATCGGATAAGGAATTACCGCGTTCACCGGCGCCAACGGTAGTATGCAGCATTTCTTCAGAAGGATTTACACCGTAATAATTGCCTAAATCACCAAAATTTTTCACACCGTAGATATAACGATCTCTCCAAGCTTCTGACGGTGAAGTATTGAGTTTATGCTTCTCATCGCTACCAACATCATAATCTTTTATAGCTTTCTTAAAGGGTCCATCGGGGCTTAAACCGTCTGCTTTATTACCTGAACCCGTGTATGCATGTTTGACATCTAGTAACGTATTATTACTGTTCATATTATTAGCGTAGTTGTAATATGCACCAACCGTTTTAGCAGTATTGCCGCCACCTAGAAGTTGAGTCTCCGCATCCTGTGTTCCCTTATAGTTAATATAATCAGAAGCAGAAAAAGTTTTCCCTGACGCATAAACATACAGAGTAGAAGTATCCGAGAAAAGCGAAAACAGATTTAATTTTGTAAAATCTTTATTGGTTCCTTTTATAACTGATCCATTACCCATCAAAGAGCTATATTGGTTGATATCTTTGATACGTTCAGCACCATCTGAGGTATAAGGATCAAATTTCAGATCTACATATGAATTATGATGAGAGGGGTGGATATCACTATCCTTGCTACCACTTCCGCGTGGCGCAAAGTTAAAATTATCAGCCCAAGAACGGTCATCAACAAAGTATCTTTGGAATCCCGTGCCTGATTGTAGTAAATTATCAGGAGTTAATTCTGGTATCATGCTAATCATGCTACCAGCTAAACCTACAGAAAGAGGTAACACTATAAACGTTATAATTTGACCTTTTAGCCGAGAAGTAGCACGATAATTATTTCTTCGAGTAACCCCGTATAAAACCCTCACTAACGAAATTAAAAAGAAAATGCAAAATACTCCTAAAACAATGTTCGATAGTATTTTGAGATCTCTCGCGGACATTCCTAAAGCTGT
Source organism: Bombilactobacillus mellis (assembly GCA_013346905.1). Classification (GTDB taxonomy): domain Bacteria; phylum Bacillota; class Bacilli; order Lactobacillales; family Lactobacillaceae; genus Bombilactobacillus; species Bombilactobacillus mellis_A. Next base: position 31,276 of record JAAEDX010000002.1, on the reverse strand, counting down.
TTCTAAACTAGAAGCAAATTTTGTATGGGCAACTATATTCGAAAGAAAGGTAAAAACATTAAACTTTACCGCAATAGCTAATATTCCAGAATACAGCAGCCCAAATAAATCATTTAAAATGGCACAAGGAGATAGGATTAAACCTACAAATGCTCTTTTAGCATGAGTAGACACGCTATCAAATCCGTAAATATCATTCGTGATGTAATTAAACGTAGAATAGGTCGCCATCATTGATGCAAAATCTTTGGCCATTTGTTTGGCATCTTTTACATCTTTAGGCGCGGAAGAAACAATATCGTCATAACTAAATGACCCAACAATTCCTCCGGTTCCAATTTGACCAATCAGTGGAACTTTATCATTAGTTGGCGATTTAGCTTGGTTCTTGATCGCCTCTGCTCGATTATCTAACATATAATATTGATATACTGATCCAAATTGATAACTAGAAAATTCATCAGCATAGGTATGCGTTAGAAAACAACCAGCCGCAAAAATAACTACAGTAACAAGTAGAACTACCAGGCGGTTATTCAAAATTTTTTTTAGCTTTGTTGGCAATCTCTTCTTCAATTAGTCTCACCTCCTTTCAGCCTCTCTAATTTGACTCATAGGAACATAAGTTATCTTTACATCTGCACGCATTCGACTATTTGATTCAAAAATGGCTTGACCATTGGTATAAATATAAAAATTACCATTAGTAGGCTGACCTTGTTCTTTTAAATCAGCGATTGCCTGTGCGGCTTTAGGTTTCACAGAATTATCAATAAATCTGTTGATTGCTCGAGCCCCGGTTTTAGAGGCATTAGCGTTAACCACATCTTCAGCAATCATGACCGAAACACGATCAATATTTCCATAAGGACTTTTGGGTAACATTTTCTGCCAATCTTGCTCTGTAAGCTGTGCTGGAAGTAAAAAGTGATATCCTAATTCCGATTCTTCTCGAACGAATTGTTCTAACTTCATTCGAGCAATTTCAGCTTTAGTAACTTTGGCCAAAGGAAGATAAGGAATTAATAATTGGAATCGCTCTAAAAATTCGGGCTTAATTTGATTATTGATGCCAATATCACCGCTAGAAGTTAAGCTATCTCGAACGTCAGCTTCTCTTTGCCACCAGAGTTCCATCAGCTTGTCAGTCAAGATGTCTGGATTTCTTTGGCTATCTAAGTGCATGTTCTCTTTTAACTGCTGAAAAATATCGCCGGCTAAATTGGAAGTAGCAATAATTATGGTGTTATTGATAGATCGCTCTATTCCATTACTATCGCGGACAATACCTTCATCAATCATGCGCATATAGCCAAACAAGACTTGCCGATGCGACTTTTCAATTTCATCGAGCAAAATAACTTTTTGTTTATTTACTGCCATCTGGTCACCAATGAAATGCTGCGCTAAGGCTGCATCACTCGCCTTGCTATAATCACCTCCATTCAGAGTTAATAAAGCATTATCCGTACCAAAAAAGGCCTGTGAGAAGGCCTTGGCTGTTTCAGTTTTACCAACACCAGTCGATCCCACTAAAAAAAGCGTCATCATAGGTTTTCTACGATCGCGCTTTGTGTAAAAAGTGGAATTAATATTATCAGATATATACCGAATTGCTAAGGGCTGACCTTTTATTCTTTTCTCTATTTCTTGTTTGACGGTTTTGGCTGTTACAGGTGAATCGATATTATATCCTTGGCTGTGGAAGACGTAAGTCAAAGTAGCATGAGTTATTGCAGTGTCTTTCTGCCTCTCTAAATGAATCCTCGTTTCATGAGCAACGGCTCCTTCCAGAATGGCTAAGGATTTAGCAGGATTAACTTGATCGCGAATATAGGCATTGGTCAAAGCTATTAACTCTTTTAGAATTTTCTCGTTTATGCGTGGAACATATTTTTTAGCTTTTGTCCATTCTATTATTCGTTTTTTTAGAATCATTAGCACTACATCATTATTTGGCGGTTGCATGACAATTTTAGAAAATCTTCTATCAAAAGCAGGATCATCGGTCACCATTTTTCGATATTCATAATCAGTCGTTGCCGCGATCACCGGGAATGTCCCTCTAGCTAAACCTTCCTTCAGAGCATTCATAGCTGCTGATGAGCCCTTAGACAGCCCATAGCGATACAATTTATGAATTTCATCAATAAACAAAAACATTTTTTTCTGAGGTTTGTCTTTGATTATTACGTCTCTAATACTCTGCATATCTGATAACAAAGTGGAAATTCTAGCAACCATTAAGTCGGTGCCTAATGCTCCCAATACTTCGATATTTAGAGAAATACAAACCCAATCCTGATGTTCAAAGAGCCATTGCTCTACTAATGCTGTTTTTCCAACGCCTTGTTCACCCAAAAGAATGGCACTAGGTGTTTCCAATCGTAAAAGAGCATCTGTCAGCATACCTAATTGTTCTTGATTGCCAACTAATGTTCCCTGACCTGGTTTCATAATACTTAGTGCATGGTTGTAACGCTTATTGATATTTTCTGGTACTTGTAACATGACTTTTACAGGCGCTCATCGTGATAAATTGGATGCTCTACAGCTTGGACCGAATCTGTAAAACTGGTTACTTCCCTATTGGCTGAATCAATAGGAGTATCAATATCCTCCACACTTGGCGGACTATAGTTGGGATACTCTATGTTTTCTTTACTATCTTTTATAGTTTTAGCCAACTGACTCACTTTAGCTAAAGAAAAGCTGGGAAAACGCGAAAAAAAAGAAGAAAAGTATTGTCGCATCTCTTCTTCTGGATCTTTATTATTAATTTGAGTTGCACTCACTGCTGCTCACCCCTTTTTACTGTTCTTTTTGCTCATCTATTTGCCTCAAGTCGTGTACCTTAAATAAATGATACTTTGTTTGTTTAGGATCGAGTATTTTGTCTGAAAAGCTGCTGTTTTTCAACAATTTATAGTTGTTACGATCCTTTTTGATTTCTTGTTTTAGGGAAGTAATATTGCCTTTTAGATCCTCACGATTTTGTTGTGCAGTTTCATCTTTGGGATTTTCCTGTAAGCGGGTATCCATTTCCTGGAGTGTACGGTATCCATTGTGAAGTTTCTTTTCGTTTTTTTTCTGTACTTTTTTGTACTTCTTTAGGTTATCATTAACGAATAAATCTCTTACCAATTGACTATCATTAGTCCAGTTTCTAGTAGATCTTTTAGCGTTTAGCGCATTGAGACGAACATAATAGATTGGTGGTAACTTCTTCGAGTTATCATGCAGATCAGCACTTGAATCCCCTCCTGAGTTATCGGATAATTGTGCAGTGATGGATTTATCGATATCAGTATCCTTCACTTGAGTATCTGTACCTAGTGCATCTGAGGAAACTAATTGGCCAGCGTCAATAATCATCACAATAATTGACTGATCATTAAAACCACTGTTACTATGAATCTGTAAAACACCTGACCCGTCAGTTCCGAATAAACCATAACTAAGTTGATAATTTTTTTGGTTGTCACGGCGTTTGATTAATCTTAAGCGGTATCTGGAACCAAAAGATGATAAATTTTCATGTGCCGTCTGATCATATTTGATTTCAGCAGCTAAAGTTTTACCATCTTTACTAAGAATCGTATGTCCGAGGGTTAATGTCCCCTTGCTATTTTTATCGCCATTGTAAATGGCTAGTTCTTCGTTATATTTCATAGCTGATGCCATTACTTTTTTCTGATAATTACTAGTAACGCTTCTATCTAGCACTAAGGACAAAACAATAAAAAAAATCCCTAAAAATAATAAAATTGGCATGATATATGATTCTTTGACGTCTTTCGGTGTTTGATATTTGTAAAGAGATTTAGCACTTCTCTTTCTTTTTGTTAATTTTTTTTTGAAGAAAGGCAAATACTATTACCCCCAGTTCGATTGCTAATACTATAATAATAAGTGTTACGATTTCATACCAAAATTCATTCATAAGCATAATATTAGGGATCTGAGAATTATTGATCATGGAAGCAACCTTATTACTTTGGTAATTGCTTGATGAAACAAAACTGCGAAATTGGCTATATTTTGATGTAATTATCCAGTAAAATATAATGTATGGAATCGCTAATATTAGCATCCACCAACTATTTCTTATGATAATTTTTCGACTTAAAGTTAAAGTAATAAAATAGCCAACTATCAAAGCTGCTATAAAGACTATATAAGTTACAATAGTGTTGGAAATCACTTTGTTAACATCCTGTTGGGTGATATACTTGCCAAAGTATTTCCACATTAGTGGTAAGGGTACTAAAGTGGGAATAAAAGCAAAAAACGCGATTAAGCCCATTTTGCTAATAGTCTGATATGGTTCTTTTTTTGCCAAAAAAACACATAAAATCGGTATAATCCCACTAAGAAGCCACTCTATTATTAACAAATAGTCCCCAATTGTTTTACAATAAAAGGGATTGGCTCCAGCATTTTTTTCGATTGCTTCTGAAACTAAAGCAAATAAGAATAAAATTATGGAAAACCCAATCCAAGGCAGTAAATAAGAAAATAAAGTCTTGATATTTCTTTTAAATTTTGGGAAATTGAATTTGAATATAGGTAATCACCCCTCTCATCATTGGGTAAAACCTAAGTAAGGAAATTGATAACTTATAGCATTGTTATCTGACTACAAAGTGCAGTTTATGGATTAACTGCCAACCGGCAAATCATAGTTTATAGCTAACTACCAACTGGCTGGCCATTTAGAGCCTATGGAACAACCCGTCAAGGTTATAGGATGAATTCCAGACCTCGTAACTAACAGTTACATGTAAGAGCGCATTTTAAAATATGCTTGCTATCCTAGCCTGCATGTGCCCGGCCATGATCAAATCACATTTCCTGGCAATTTGATTGTAACTACGGAACTAAACTAGATGCTCTTACCCATCTAGTACACGGTAACTACCTTTCGGCTAAATTTTCAAAGGACAAAATTAAGGGCAAAGTTCTGAAATTTTAACACACGGTGTTTAGCTTAGCCAGCAATTTTCCATTTTCATTAGTGTGTCAAAATTACCCTTAAAAGCGGCGCTCCCATACGACTTCTTTTGGCAAAGATACGACCACTAGTATGGTAGGCCGACTTGATCTGGCGAAAAAGTGGTGTGCCATTAATTATTTGGCAATTACGTGCGTTAATAAACCTACCGTTTCTAGCGTTTAAAAATGTTTGCCCACTCCAAGTCTTGACATAATGAGCTTCCTTGATGACTCGCCCAAGGTCAATTGGATTTGTAGGCCTGCAATAAACGCGCGATTTCTTCCTTGGCCGCATTCAAACCACTCCTTCACTTTTGATCTGTTAGAACCGAATAAAAAAAGTGAATAGTCGTTAATTTGATAACGACCATTCACTTTTCTAAATATTTATAAATAAAAATTTTATTTAGAAATCGGACTTTGCATATTACCCTAAGAGATTCTACTAGTAATTATTGATGTAATTACAATTGACCTGTCAAAATTATATTGATGAACAGGTGGCGGGTAATACCGTCCAGTGAGGTTGTTATCAAGTTGGTTTTGATAACTTTATTCTAAGAGTAGTGAGATACTCTTGGGACCCTTGCTTTTTTTATATCTGTTCTAACACCTTGATTGTAGCGCTAACAACGCTACAATTCAAATTTTAATTAATAAATTCTTCAAAAAACTAAAATATAAGCAAGGAAAAATGTATTACTAACCCAAGAGTTCCGGGATTTAGTCGGGAGCGGTTGACACAGCTTGATAGTCAAATAGATTATCCAAACTTTTGTTAATTGCTGGAATATATACAGTATCTTTGCCAAAGTAATTCTCGCTATCCCACATTATGCTTTTACCAGTATTATTATAAAAGTTTTGTGCACGTTTATTACCTATTTGCTCAAATAGATTTCTAACGCTCACGTACAAATATTTTGACAAATTTCGGATTTTGTTTTGTTTAAATTTTTTGAGAATGGTTAATAAACATTGATAAAAAGGCAATTTTACGTCTTTATCAACAAAATTAAATAAACTGCTTTTTACATGCCCGAAATTTAGAGCCTTCTTTTTGGCTAATAATGTTACCTGTTTTAAAATTTCATATGTTGTCTCGTCATCTTCCGCTAGTATTTTGAGGATATCAATATGGGTATCGGCAAATATTTGTTTATCTAGTTCTAAGGTTTCGGGCTTGATTTGTGTTGAAGTTTGATTTTTTGTCTGTATATAAGTATCTGATTTATTAGTATCTTTATTAGTATTAATATATTTAGTTTCTTTATTGACTAAATTTAGATGTTCATTAGAACTAAATTTAGAATTCATGTATTTAGCAAAGGATTTATTTGGAACTTTCACTTGTTGCTGGGATTTAACGGATTGATTATTTTCTGAATAGCGTGCAGAATCCTTAGGTTCGTGATAGTCCTGTTTTCGAATTTTGGGTACCAACAGGTATAAGTGATCTTCACTCATAGTTTTTTTATTAACTAGAAGACCATAATTAATTAATTCTTTTTTGACCCTGACAACTTTGCCGTTTCCCCATCCTAAATAATTTCCTGCTTCCTGGTTTTTAAAGACAAAGAATACTTGGCCTTCTTTGTCTTGCCATTTTTGTTGATTCATTTGTGAAAGCTGCTGGCGCATGGTATAAATGCCATATAGTAATTTGGCGTTAGAACTAAGATTCTTATATTTTGGATTATCAAATAAAGTCGTAGGAATAAAGAATCCACGTAGTTCTTTAGGTATAAATTGTGAATTTTGATGTTTAGCAGGGAATTTATTTGGAACTTTCACTTGTTGCTGGGATTTAATGGTTGGGTTATTTTCTGTATAGCATGCAGAGTCTTTAGGTTCGTAACAGTCTTGTTTTCTGTTTTCTGGTAAGTGCAGGTATAAGTGATCTTCACTCATAGTTTTTTTATTAATTAGGAGACCATAATTAATTAATTCTTTTTTGACCCTGACAATTTTGCCGTTTCCCCATCCTAAATAATTTCCTGCTTCCTGGTTTTTAAAGACAAAGAATACCTGGCCTTCTTTGTCTTGCCATTTTTGTTGATTCATTTGTGAAAGCTGCTGGCGTTTGGTGTAAATGCCATATAGTAATTTGGCATTAGAACTAAGATTTTTATATTTTGGATTATCAAATAAAGCCGTCGGAATAAAGAATCCACGTAGTTTTTTAGGTATAAATGACCCATTATGGTATTGAGCAGAAAATTCATTAGGCACATAATAGTCTTGTTTTCGGATTTTGGGTAAATACAGGTATAAGTGATCTGCACTCATAGTTTTTTTATTACTTAAGAGAGCATAATTCATTAATTCTTTTTTCGCTTTGACAACCTTACTTTTGCTCCATCCTAAATAATTTCCTGCTTTCTGATTTGTGAAAATAAAGAATACCTGGCCTTTTTTATCTTGCCATTTTTGCTGATTCATTTGTGAAAGTTGCTGGCGCCTGGTATAAATGCCATATAATAACTTGGCGTCAGAACTAAGATTCTTATATTTTGGGTTGTCAAATAAAGCTATTGGAATAAAGAAACCACGTAATTTTTTGTTATTTATACTGTTCATTTTTAATACCTCTTTTTTTATTTGTTTGTTAAAATACTTAAATTTTTATATTTTGGGTATCAGCAGATATAAGTGATCTGCACTCGTAGTTTTTTTAGTAATTAGAAGACCATAATTAATTAATTCTTTTTTGACCCTGACAACTTTGCCGTTTCCCCATCCTAAATAATTTCCTGCTTCCTGATTTGTGAAAATAAAGAATACCTGGCCTTTTTTATCTCGCCATCTCTGTTGATTCATTTGTGAAAGCTGCTGATGTCTGATATAAATGCCATATAATAATTTAGCGTCAGAACTAAGACCTTTATATTTTGGATTTTCAAATAAAACTGTCGGAATAAAGAATCCACGTGGATTCTTAGGGATAAATCGTAAATTTAGATATTTATCAGAGGATTTATTTGAAATGGTCATTTGTTGCTGGGATTCAATGGTTTGGTCATTTTCTAAATAGTGTGCAGAGTCTTTAGTTTCGTGATAGTCTTGTTTTCGAATTTTGGGCATCAGCAGATATAAGTGATCTGTATATATAGTTTTCTTAGCAATTAGAAGACCATAATTAATTAATTCTTTTTTGACCCTGACAACTTTGCCGTTTCCCCATCCTAAATAATTTCCTGCTTCCTGATTTGTGAAAATAAAGAATACCTGGCCTTTTTTATCTCGCCATCTCTGTTGATTCATTTGTGAAAGCTGCTGATGTCTGATATAAATGCCATATAATAATTTAGCGTCAGAACTAAGACCTTTATATTTTGGATTTTCAAATAAAACTGTCGGAATAAAGAATCCACGTGGATTCTTAGGGATAAATCGTAAATTTAGATATTTATCAGAGGATTTATTTGAAATGATCATTTGTTGCTGAGATTCAATGGTTTGGTCATTTTCTAAATAGTGTGCAGAATCTTTAGTTTCGCGATAGTCTTGTTTTCGAATTTTGGGTACCAACAGATATAAGTGATCCGCACTCATAGTTTTTTTATTACTTAAGAGAGCATAATTCATTAATTCTTTTTTCGCTTTGACAACCTTACTTTTGCTCCATCCTAAATAATTTCCTGCTTTCTGATTTGTGAAAATAAAGAATACCTGGTCTTTTTTATCTCGCCATCTCTGTTGATTCATTTGTGAAAGCTGCTGGCGCATGGTATAAATGCCATATAATAATTTAGCGTCAGAACTAAGATCCTTATATTTTGGGTTGTCAAATAAAGTTACCGGAACAAAGAAACCACGTAATTTTTTGTTATTTATACTGTTCATTTTTAATACTTCTTTTTTTATTTGTTTGTTACAAATTTTGATAAATGTTGATGTTTTAAGGGGGGTGTGAGACAATATATATGGTTTCAAGATGTATAATATTAAAACCACTTGTATTTAATTAAAAACAAAGGCAGGAATCTCCTGATTTTAATCAGGCAGGTGAATGCAGTTAAAAATACCCTAAATCAAGATTTAGCGAGTATAATTAATCTGTCTGTCTGGCAACCTGCGGACCATAAAGGCTTTGGTAAATAGCACGTAAGACCTGCAAGCAGGCAATCGCTGTATCTAAGCAAATTGTGGTCGTTGCCCCCTTTGTATAGGTTTTAAGTTATATGGTTATCTTGAAATTTCTGGAAAATTAGATTGCTGGCTAAGCTGTAATTTCCAGAACTGGTTGTCCTGCTTATGCAGGACTTTTTTATTATTAAATAATAATTGCCCTAACCTGATTATTAATTTTTTTTAGCCAATTGTCAAAATAATTTTCTAATTTTTTTCATTTATAAATTAAAAATCTAACAAAAAAACGCCTAAAAAAGGCGTTAGAAATTAATTGCTATTCGTGAAATGCTTGCTGGTTTAATTTATTTTAAAAAACTAATTAAAAAACACTTGATTAGTGTTTACCTATATTATTTTTGAAATGGCGGCTAGGTGAACCCCTGTCTACTTGTTTTCTAGCGCCCTGCTTGACTGCCTTCAATTTAGCAGCCCTCAGTTCAGCTATATCTCACGCAGCTTGTCTCCTGCGGCTTTGAAATCAACGCTATTTACAACGTTGAGATTACGTTGTATAATAAAGCTACATTTTGGATATTATGTAGCCGTCCTAATGACCAGTTAGGGCGTTTTTTCTTATTTAAGCTCTGACAGAAATGTCTGGGCTTTTTTATTTAGCTTTAATATACTCTTTTAAACATTAAAAATCAAATTATTTAAAAAATAGGGAAATTTCTATATTACTAAATTTAGATATTTACATATATCTATGTTTCTATATTGTTAATAATTGCTCGAGAACTATTTATACGGCATTTACAACTTTCTATATTTCCCTATATACCTATTTCTAAAATCCTATATTTCTATATATATATATTTCTAAATTTCCCTATTGAATTTAATTTAAATTGTTTTATTATAAATTGTAGATGGAGGTAGCATTATGAAGGATAAAATTAAACAATTAAAACAAATTATTAGCAATAGAGGAAAAGCCTTAGCTATCTTAATTGGAAATCAAAAGGGTGGTGTCGGCAAAACGGCTAATACGACACTAATAGCATATACACTTGCACAATATGGTTTTAAAGTATTAGTAGCAGATTTGGATCCTCAAAGTAATGCAACAAAAATATTAGCATTAACAAAATCTCAAAATTCTGACGAAGTTTATATTATAAATAAAACAATGATGCGCGGTGTACAAGATCAAGACTTAACGGATTTGCCTATTAATATCATGCCCAATTTGGATTTGTTGCCAAGCAATACAGATTTTAAAAACTTTGGAAGATATTTGTATATAAACGCAGGATCTGACCGCTATAAAGAAGATCACATGCTAGCTCCATTGTTTGAACCATTGAAAAAGCAATACGATATTCTGATGGTCGATACACCGCCATTTAATACAGAGATCGATAATAATGCGCCTGTTTTTTGTGATTATGTAATAATATCATTACAAACTGAAGAAGATTCTTTTGTAGGAGCAAATGTATATGTACAAACTTTGCTTGAACAAAAGAAAAAGTATGATCTTCCAATTGAAATTGTCGGCATTTTACCCATGTTAAACGATAAATGGAATAGTGTTGATAAAAAAATATTAGAAGATGCTTGCGATTCTTTTGGTAAAGAAAACATTTTTCAAACAATAATACCAAGAATGGATAGAATTAAACGTTTCCCTATTAACGGAATTACTGATCGTGATAAGTTCGACAAAAAAGTATTGAATAAATATAAAGAAGTTACAAATGAACTAATTCAGCGTTTAATAGAATTTGAGGTGTAATAATGACCAGAAAAGGACTTTTAAATCGGAAAATAAGTGGGGCAGTTCCAGCTAAACAGACATTTGATGAAAATAAATTTGAGAAAGATGAACAGAAATCAGAAGAACTGGGATCCAAACAAACCAAAAAAACACTTAATTTTGCCAATCAAAAAGTTTCTATCAAAGTGGGAAAAGATGTAAAAGCTGATTTAGAAACTATAAAAATCACAGAAAAAGTTAAATACGACTATGAAACAATTCAACTTTTAGTAGACAGTTATAAAAATTCATTATCACCTGAAAATAAAAAAAATATAATATTATTCACGATACATTTGCAAAATACTAATTCAATGAAAAATTAATGCAGGTCAACCACTTCCGACTTTAGTCGGGAGTGGTTGACAAGGTGGGTAATCAGTATAATCGTGTTTCCTTGTCTTTATTTTATCGGATCGTATGAATAACTTTGCAATACATCTTAATAAAAATAAGGCGGTCACTATCTAGTTTGTATTACCAAGGCTAGATGAACTACTTATTCCCAGAAGTTTGTGGCTTTAATGCAATTTAGTTTCTTAATGGTATAACTTATACCTTTATTAAATAAAGTATAAGTTATACCATTAGTATAAATGCTAATTTACCAAGAAAATATGCTTAATAATAAAAGTATAACTTATACTTCCTGCTATTTCTTATGCTTTTAAATTTTTAAAAATGGTTCTTACTTCTTCTTTTAAATTTTCTTTTTTAGTAGTGTTTAGTTGGGTCTCAATATAAGAATCAGCTAATGTGTCTACAAGTTTATTAAACGATATACGTTTATTTTCATCAGTAAATTCAGTCATATAATTTTGCAAACATGCTAGTTTACTTTCCAATGCGGGGGAAATTTTTTTAGGACGTGAAACTTTGTATCTTGGATCAGTAATTACGATTGGTCTTCCTTGCTTTTTTCTAGTTTGAGAATTAGTAGTATTAAGATCATCTGTTTTATATTGGCCTGAACTAAAATTATATGCTCCATTAATATTGACTTCTGTTGGTTCATTTGTTGGTTTTTTTACTAATTGGTTAATCTTTTCTTTTTTTTCCGAAACAAAATTGAACTGACGTTTTTGGGTCATTAAATTCCACTCCTTAAATATTTTTCTCTAGCTTCAATTTCATTTAATATCTCATTAAAGCAATTGTGAGCTTTGAAATCCCACTGATCATAATTGCCATTTTTGTATTTATTGAGATGTATACCTTGACGAGAATATTTTTTAATCCTTTTTTGGTATGTCACTATTGTTTTTGAGACAACGTCACCGTAAAGTTCCTTAGCTTCATTATATATTTTTTTATCCAGATCATCATCTGGTTCTAACATGCATGCAACAATGGCTATAACTTGTAAATTAATATTGTAGTGTTCAACCATAAAATTTTGGTAACTAATATACTTATTGACGCCTATTAATGATTCATCTTGTGTTTGAAAAGCTATAATACTAAAGTCCGACGCAGCCATTGCATTATCAGAAAATTCGGAAATGGTTGGGGGAACATCTATAAATATATATTCATAATCCTTTTTTAAAGGTTCTATTAAATCGGAAATGAATGTAACTTGCTTTCGCTGATCGTGGGAATATATTCGAATAAAATCTGAAAAATTTTTAAAGGATGTATCACACCCTATTAAGTTTAGATTATTGTTTATTTTATAAATAATTTTACTTAAGGGAAAATTGGATTTTAATGGATTAGTTTTAAAATTTAAATTGCCTTCATTATTGTGACGATCGAGAATGCAATCAGTAATTGTATAATCAATATTAGCTATATTGCCTGTTCTCGCTAAAATAGTTGTAGCATTGGCCTGAGGATCTAAGTCAATTACTAAAGTTTTTTTGTTTCTTAAAGCAGCAGCATCATACGCCAACATCGTAGTTATCTTTGTTTTACCGACGCCACCTTTGAAATTTCCAACAGTAAATGTTGTTGCCGTCATTATTATATCCTCCCTTCATACTTAAAGGTATAAGTTATATTTTATATTTTAGGTATAAGTTATACATTTATATTTAAAGTATAACTTATACTAATTAAATAGTACAGTTTTATTAATAAAAAACAAAGTCAGAAATCTTTTGATGGTAATCATTCCTGACTAAAGTCGGGAGTGGTTGGCTTCCTCATTGCCATAAAGGCAAAATAAAAAAGTGTTTCACATGAACTCAAAATACTCACAGAGAGTACACTAGCGAGGCTGGTAACAGCTGTGTTCTTTACATATGACAACAGATTGGTGTAATTAAGTAGATTTTACGATATATCTAATGTAACGGCGATTTCAGCCATTTTAGCTTTACTGAATGTAATTAGACGCAAATTTAATTTAAATGGCACAAAGAGAAAATGTCGAGGCCAAATTTTTGGAAGGTGGGTAAAAAATGAATAATAGTTTTAATTGTATTGAAAGGTCTGCACCTGTAAATATTAACTTATACGAGACGTAGATAATATGATTAATAAATTTTAGTTGTTCAGAAATAATGAAAAAAGATACTGTTTTCATAGTATGTAAGGGAAATTAATAATGAGGTTTTTTGAGACTCAAAATTATTAAAAAATAAGTAAAAAAATTTTTCTTTAAAAAATATCAGAATTTTAAGTTTAATGACGTCAAAAGTTGAAGATAACAAGGTTTTACTTTTTAAAAGTTAAAAATGGATTTAATTTATTGGCTAAATTATGTTTTAATTAAGGACATCAAACAAATAAGATATTACATTATGATAGGCAGTGTTTTTTAGCAGATTAAAGATTATAAAGCTTATAATTAAAGGGAAAAGCAGCTTTAGCTAATTATAAAAAACATGATGATCACAGTTTTTATAAGTGTCAAAGGATCATCAAACAAGGCTTCATTAAGATAAATTGTAATACTTTAGATATTAATCTAAGCCTAGATTAAATACTAAGTATTAGATATCACAATTATATTAAATTATCAAAATAAATAGATACCACTATTTCTTAAAAGGTAATAATAAAGAGAGAAAATATAAGTTTATTATAATCCCTTAATAAAAGTAAATAAAGCGATTATTTAAACCATTAGTATTACATCATTATAGTTAGCTAATAATAGTTATTAGATACCACATTAAAGCTTAAATAATATAATAAGTAAGTATCATGATTTATCCAATAGGTGATATATAATTGATAAAGTGCTTTAAAAATATTTTATTAATAATAAATTATAAACTGATTGAAGACGATTTGTGATATTTATTAGTATTAATATATGCTAGATTAAATAGAGCTTATAAGAATTACATTTAATAAGAAATAGTTTACTAAATACCTATGGCAAAATATTGTTTAGGTGATATCTATATAGATAATATAAATTATGAATAAATGCTTTATTAAAAGTATTTTGAAACAGAAATTTAAATTATTAGTAATATATCAATGATATTTTATAATGATATTTGTTAGCTATTACATTTAATACAAAGTATGATGGTTATCATGTATTACAGTTTGTTTAAACCGTGATAGATATGGACATCAATAGATAAATAGTGGTTACTATGATTAATAGGTATCACGTTAGATAACAAATAAATTATCTAATAGGTATGACAGTACATGAAATATGTGATACTTTTTTAGATATATATATAATTTGAATAAAATACTGTTATAACAGGATAAAATAACTAAACTAAAGCTATAAGTGATATATAATATATATTAATATTGGTGATTAAAAATAATAATTACTAGATATTACACTTAACAACAAATGATTATGTGATATGTGGTATTTGAATTACTGTTTAGTGCTGAAAAAATTGTTTTTGTCGGAAATATTGGTGTTTTTTGTAATATATTATAATTTCAATCTAAAATGCTGAACATAATAGATATTAGCTATTACCTTTATCCGTTAAAGAATTAGTAACTAGTTATGACACTTTATTAAAAAAGTAATACTTATCTGAATAATATAAAATTAGGAAAAATGATATTAGAATAGAAAAATAGTCATCAACTTAGATAATTAGTAAGATCATTGGACATCAATCAACTTGCTTATGATTAAATAAAGTACGTATTACTTTTAGTATTTGAGGTTGTGTTAATTATGTATGATATCTTTTTGCCTATTTATTAATTTGTCATATTGTATTTTTATCTGATAGGTGATAATTATTAACAAATATCTTAATTTGTGGTAATGTAATTAAATAGGTATGACATATTATTTAAAATGTTATACTTAACTGGATTAAATAAATTGTAATAAAACATTTTAATAGTAGGTGTAAATTAGACTATTGGTGTTATTTGTAATATATAATAATGTTAATAATAACTGTTATTAATAAATAGTATAAGCTATTACAATATCATTTATGGATTAGGAGGGGGATTTGTATGTGGGAGAATCCGATTATTACAGACACTAAAAATTTAGTGCGGAGTAAAAGAAAAAAAGTAGCAGCTAATAGTTATAAGGATCTTGGCTATAAACAAAAACTAACTGTTAGAATACCCCAAAAAAATTACTTTTACGTTCAGGTCATTGCCAAACGGCTGAACATAAAGATTTCTGATATTTACCGTTATGCTCTGCAAAGTTTTATTGATATGAATTTTTCTCAAAAAGAGGATGGCAAACATTATAAACGTCTCAATGCAGCTGATTATCACCAAGTTAAGCGTCAATCTATTTGTTTTTTAGCACCCTCGGCTAGAGTTCGTGCTGTAAAAGCTAAATGTAAGCGGTTAGGTATTACTGTCAGTACGGCTTTTAATCTTGGGTTATATAAAGTTATTGCGGAACAAAGATAAACCAAGACATCAAAGCACGGGCGAGACATCATCAATATCTAGTGGCTGACAGGGTAACATAAAGCTAGCCAGCATCAATCTAAAAAGTATAAGCTAAAAATTAGTAACTTTAGTGCCTAATCATGTTATAATAAAGACATAAAAAGAGCTGGCGTGTTAGCACCAACTCTTTAGGTAGAGCCGTTTAAGACGGTGACGCAGTTTTGATTATAGATTATAATAACCGCAACCTGTCAAAGTTTGGCGGTTATTTTTTTTTGCTTAATTTAATAAGCTCAACAATTAATGCAACTAAGGCAATAATTAAATTGCCAAAAGCCAGCATTAATTGCAACGCGTCCTTGACGGACACGAGGCTCCTCCTTTCTCTAGAATAGTTGTTGCTAAGGATGTTATCCCATAGCGACCACCTCCTATCAAAAAGAGCGCCACCGCCTTGACTTCTCTACCCTTTAATTATATCACAAAAAGTGCTTTAAGCCTTGATAAATTAGAGTTTAGAGCACTTTTTTATATATTATTTATAGTTTAATGACTAGGTCCAACCCCAGCGAGCCAGTGGCTAAGTTTATTAAAAGCTAATATCCGCCCTTTTGAGAGCTTTAAAAGGGATCTAGGTATATTTATATTCAAAGACAAATAAAAACTTATGGTGGGGCTAAAATAAGGTATGTATAAATTCTTATTGGATAAAATACGAGACAGCTGTTTGTCTGACTGTATGAAATAAAATGTAATAAAATATCCAATTTACATAATCAAGTAAAGCATAATTTCATAAATTATGAAAATAGACAGCTTTCAATTCACAATACAATAACATAATACAGGCGAATTATGAAGTTTATTAGTGCCTATTTAATTATGATATCAAACATAATTAAGAAAACCAGCAAGTCATGCTTGAATAGATTAGATTGTGAAATGGGGGAGCTAGTTCGCTAAATTACTGGAAAGAGAGCAGAAAACAGATGGATTATTTTGCATAGACCAGAGGACGGAAAAGGTGGCGTTCCAAAATGGGATTGTTAGGATAAAGAAAGGGAGATACTGTGTCAGAATGATATGGAAGATAAAAGTCCTATGGGCTATAGCCCATAGGACTTTTATCTTCCATATCATTCTGACACAGTATCTCCCTTTCTTTATCCTAACAATCCCATTTTGGAACGCCACCTTTTCCGTCCTCTGGTCTATGCAAAATAATCCATCTGTTTTCTGCTCTCTTTCCAGTAATTTAGCGAACTAGCTCCCCATTTCACAATCTAATCTATTCAAGCATGACTTGCTGGTTTTCTTAATTATGTTTGATATCATAATTAAATAGGCACTAATAAACTTCATAATTCGCCTGTATTATGTTATTGTATTGTGAATTGAAAGCTGTCTATTTTCATAATTTATGAAATTATGCTTTACTTGATTATGTAAATTGGATATTTTATTACATTTTATTTCATACAGTCAGACAAACAGCTGTCTCGTATTTTATCCAATAAGAATTTATACATACCTTATTTTAGCCCCACCATAAGTTTTTATTTGTCTTTGAATATAAATATACCTAGATCCCTTTTAAAGCTCTCAAAAGGGCGGATATTAGCTTTTAATAAACTTAGCCACTGGCTCGCTGGGGTTGGACCTAGTCATTAAACTATAAATAATATATAAAAAAGTGCTCTAAACTCTAATTTATCAAGGCTTAAAGCACTTTTTGTGATATAATTAAAGGGTAGAGAAGTCAAGGCGGTGGCGCTCTTTTTGATAGGAGGTGGTCGCTATGGGATAACATCCTTAGCAACAACTATTCTAGAGAAAGGAGGAGCCTCGTGTCCGTCAAGGACGCGTTGCAATTAATGCTGGCTTTTGGCAATTTAATTATTGCCTTAGTTGCATTAATTGTTGAGCTTATTAAATTAAGCAAAAAAAAATAACCGCCAAACTTTGACAGGTTGCGGTTATTATAATCTATAATCAAAACTGCGTCACCGTCTTAAACGGCTCTACCTAAAGAGTTGGTGCTAACACGCCAGCTCTTTTTATGTCTTTATTATAACATGATTAGGCACTAAAGTTACTAATTTTTAGCTTATACTTTTTAGATTGATGCTGGCTAGCTTTATGTTACCCTGTCAGCCACTAGATATTGATGATGTCTCGCCCGTGCTTTGATGTCTTGGTTTATCTTTGTTCCGCAATAACTTTATATAACCCAAGATTAAAAGCCGTACTGACAGTAATACCTAACCGCTTACATTTAGCTTTTACAGCACGAACTCTAGCCGAGGGTGCTAAAAAACAAATAGATTGACGCTTAACTTGGTGATAATCAGCTGCATTGAGACGTTTATAATGTTTGCCATCCTCTTTTTGAGAAAAATTCATATCAATAAAACTTTGCAGAGCATAACGGTAAATATCAGAAATCTTTATGTTCAGCCGTTTGGCAATGACCTGAACGTAAAAGTAATTTTTTTGGGGTATTCTAACAGTTAGTTTTTGTTTATAGCCAAGATCCTTATAACTATTAGCTGCTACTTTTTTTCTTTTACTCCGCACTAAATTTTTAGTGTCTGTAATAATCGGATTCTCCCACATACAAATCCCCCTCCTAATCCATAAATGATATTGTAATAGCTTATACTATTTATTAATAACAGTTATTATTAACATTATTATATATTACAAATAACACCAATAGTCTAATTTACACCTACTATTAAAATGTTTTATTACAATTTATTTAATCCAGTTAAGTATAACATTTTAAATAATATGTCATACCTATTTAATTACATTACCACAAATTAAGATATTTGTTAATAATTATCACCTATCAGATAAAAATACAATATGACAAATTAATAAATAGGCAAAAAGATATCATACATAATTAACACAACCTCAAATACTAAAAGTAATACGTACTTTATTTAATCATAAGCAAGTTGATTGATGTCCAATGATCTTACTAATTATCTAAGTTGATGACTATTTTTCTATTCTAATATCATTTTTCCTAATTTTATATTATTCAGATAAGTATTACTTTTTTAATAAAGTGTCATAACTAGTTACTAATTCTTTAACGGATAAAGGTAATAGCTAATATCTATTATGTTCAGCATTTTAGATTGAAATTATAATATATTACAAAAAACACCAATATTTCCGACAAAAACAATTTTTTCAGCACTAAACAGTAATTCAAATACCACATATCACATAATCATTTGTTGTTAAGTGTAATATCTAGTAATTATTATTTTTAATCACCAATATTAATATATATTATATATCACTTATAGCTTTAGTTTAGTTATTTTATCCTGTTATAACAGTATTTTATTCAAATTATATATATATCTAAAAAAGTATCACATATTTCATGTACTGTCATACCTATTAGATAATTTATTTGTTATCTAACGTGATACCTATTAATCATAGTAACCACTATTTATCTATTGATGTCCATATCTATCACGGTTTAAACAAACTGTAATACATGATAACCATCATACTTTGTATTAAATGTAATAGCTAACAAATATCATTATAAAATATCATTGATATATTACTAATAATTTAAATTTCTGTTTCAAAATACTTTTAATAAAGCATTTATTCATAATTTATATTATCTATATAGATATCACCTAAACAATATTTTGCCATAGGTATTTAGTAAACTATTTCTTATTAAATGTAATTCTTATAAGCTCTATTTAATCTAGCATATATTAATACTAATAAATATCACAAATCGTCTTCAATCAGTTTATAATTTATTATTAATAAAATATTTTTAAAGCACTTTATCAATTATATATCACCTATTGGATAAATCATGATACTTACTTATTATATTATTTAAGCTTTAATGTGGTATCTAATAACTATTATTAGCTAACTATAATGATGTAATACTAATGGTTTAAATAATCGCTTTATTTACTTTTATTAAGGGATTATAATAAACTTATATTTTCTCTCTTTATTATTACTTTTAAGAAATAGTGGTATCTATTTATTTTGATAATTTAATATAATTGTGATATCTAATACTTAGTATTTAATCTAGGCTTAGATTAATATCTAAAGTATTACAATTTATCTTAATGAAGCCTTGTTTGATGATCCTTTGACACTTATAAAAACTGTGATCATCATGTTTTTTATAATTAGCTAAAGCTGCTTTTCCCTTTAATTATAAGCTTTATAATCTTTAATCTGCTAAAAAACACTGCCTATCATAATGTAATATCTTATTTGTTTGATGTCCTTAATTAAAACATAATTTAGCCAATAAATTAAATCCATTTTTAACTTTTAAAAAGTAAAACCTTGTTATCTTCAACTTTTGACGTCATTAAACTTAAAATTCTGATATTTTTTAAAGAAAAATTTTTTTACTTATTTTTTAATAATTTTGAGTCTCAAAAAACCTCATTATTAATTTCCCTTACATACTATGAAAACAGTATCTTTTTTCATTATTTCTGAACAACTAAAATTTATTAATCATATTATCTACGTCTCGTATAAGTTAATATTTACAGGTGCAGACCTTTCAATACAATTAAAACTATTATTCATTTTTTACCCACCTTCCAAAAATTTGGCCTCGACATTTTCTCTTTGTGCATTTAAATTAAATTTGCGTCTAATTACATTCAGTAAAGCTAAAATGGCTGAAATCGCCGTTACATTAGATATATCGTAAAATCTACTTAATTACACCAATCTGTTGTCATATGTAAAGAACACAGCTGTTACCAGCCTCGCTAGTGTACTCTCTGTGAGTATTTTGAGTTCATGTGAAACACTTTTTTATTTTGCCTTTATGGCAATGAGGAAGCCAACCACTCCCGACTTTAGTCAGGAATGATTACCATCAAAAGATTTCTGACTTTGTTTTTTATTAATAAAACTGTACTATTTAATTAGTATAAGTTATACTTTAAATATAAATGTATAACTTATACCTAAAATATAAAATATAACTTATACCTTTAAGTATGAAGGGAGGATATAATAATGACGGCAACAACATTTACTGTTGGAAATTTCAAAGGTGGCGTCGGTAAAACAAAGATAACTACGATGTTGGCGTATGATGCTGCTGCTTTAAGAACAAAAAAACTTTAGTAATTGACTTAGATCCTCAGGCCAATGCTACAACTATTTTAGCGAGAACAGGCAATATAGCTAATATTGATTATACAATTACTGATTGCATTCTCGATCGTCACAATAATGAAGGCAATTTAAATTTTAAAACTAATCCATTAAAATCCAATTTTCCCTTAAGTAAAATTATTTATAAAATAAACAATAATCTAAACTTAATAGGGTGTGATACATCCTTTAAAAATTTTTCAGATTTTATTCGAATATATTCCCACGATCAGCGAAAGCAAGTTACATTCATTTCCGATTTAATAGAACCTTTAAAAAAGGATTATGAATATATATTTATAGATGTTCCCCAACCATTTCCGAATTTTCTGATAATGCAATGGCTGCGTCGGACTTTAGTATTATAGCTTTTCAAACACAAGATGAATCATTAATAGGCGTCAATAAGTATATTAGTTACCAAAATTTTATGGTTGAACACTACAATATTAATTTACAAGTTATAGCCATTGTTGCATGCATGTTAGAACCAGATGATGATCTGGATAAAAAAATATATAATGAAGCTAAGGAACTTTACGGTGACGTTGTCTCAAAAACAATAGTGACATACCAAAAAAGGATTAAAAAATATTCTCGTCAAGGTATACATCTCAATAAATACAAAAATGGCAATTATGATCAGTGGGATTTCAAAGCTCACAATTGCTTTAATGAGATATTAAATGAAATTGAAGCTAGAGAAAAATATTTAAGGAGTGGAATTTAATGACCCAAAAACGTCAGTTCAATTTTGTTTCGGAAAAAAAGAAAAGATTAACCAATTAGTAAAAAAACCAACAAATGAACCAACAGAAGTCAATATTAATGGAGCATATAATTTTAGTTCAGGCCAATATAAAACAGATGATCTTAATACTACTAATTCTCAAACTAGAAAAAAGCAAGGAAGACCAATCGTAATTACTGATCCAAGATACAAAGTTTCACGTCCTAAAAAAATTTCCCCCGCATTGGAAAGTAAACTAGCATGTTTGCAAAATTATATGACTGAATTTACTGATGAAAATAAACGTATATCGTTTAATAAACTTGTAGACACATTAGCTGATTCTTATATTGAGACCAACTAAACACTACTAAAAAAGAAAATTTAAAAGAAGAAGTAAGAACCATTTTTAAAAATTTAAAAGCATAAGAAATAGCAGGAAGTATAAGTTATACTTTTATTATTAAGCATATTTTCTTGGTAAATTAGCATTTATACTAATGGTATAACTTATACTTTATTTAATAAAGGTATAAGTTATACCATTAAGAAACTAAATTGCATTAAAGCCACAAACTTCTGGGAATAAGTAGTTCATCTAGCCTTGGTAATACAAACTAGATAGTGACCGCCTTATTTTTATTAAGATGTATTGCAAAGTTATTCATACGATCCGATAAAATAAAGACAAGGAAACACGATTATACTGATTACCCACCTTGTCAACCACTCCCGACTAAAGTCGGAAGTGGTTGACCTGCATTAATTTTTCATTGAATTAGTATTTTGCAAATGTATCGTGAATAATATTATATTTTTTTTTATTTTCAGGTGATAATGAATTTTTATAACTGTCTACTAAAAGTTGAATTGTTTCATAGTCGTATTTAACTTTTTCTGTGATTTTTATAGTTTCTAAATCAGCTTTTACATCTTTTCCCACTTTGATAGAAACTTTTTGATTGGCAAAATTAAGTGTTTTTTTGGTTTGTTTGGATCCCAGTTCTTCTGATTTCTGTTCATCTTTCTCAAATTTATTTTCATCAAATGTCTGTTTAGCTGGAACTGCCCCACTTATTTTCCGATTTAAAAGTCCTTTTCTGGTCATTATTACACCTCAAATTCTATTAAACGCTGAATTAGTTCATTTGTAACTTCTTTATATTTATTCAATACTTTTTTGTCGAACTTATCACGATCAGTAATTCCGTTAATAGGGAAACGTTTAATTCTATCCATTCTTGGTATTATTGTTTGAAAAATGTTTTCTTTACCAAAAGAATCGCAAGCATCTTCTAATATTTTTTTATCAACACTATTCCATTTATCGTTTAACATGGGTAAAATGCCGACAATTTCAATTGGAAGATCATACTTTTTCTTTTGTTCAAGCAAAGTTTGTACATATACATTTGCTCCTACAAAAGAATCTTCTTCAGTTTGTAATGATATTATTACATAATCACAAAAAACAGGCGCATTATTATCGATCTCTGTATTAAATGGCGGTGTATCGACCATCAGAATATCGTATTGCTTTTTCAATGGTTCAAACAATGGAGCTAGCATGTGATCTTCTTTATAGCGGTCAGATCCTGCGTTTATATACAAATATCTTCCAAAGTTTTTAAAATCTGTATTGCTTGGCAACAAATCCAAATTGGGCATGATATTAATAGGCAAATCCGTTAAGTCTTGATCTTGTACACCGCGCATCATTGTTTTATTTATAATATAAACTTCGTCAGAATTTTGAGATTTTGTTAATGCTAATATTTTTGTTGCATTACTTTGAGGATCCAAATCTGCTACTAATACTTTAAAACCATATTGTGCAAGTGTATATGCTATTAGTGTCGTATTAGCCGTTTTGCCGACACCACCCTTTTGATTTCCAATTAAGATAGCTAAGGCTTTTCCTCTATTGCTAATAATTTGTTTTAATTGTTTAATTTTATCCTTCATAATGCTACCTCCATCTACAATTTATAATAAAACAATTTAAATTAAATTCAATAGGGAAATTTAGAAATATATATATATAGAAATATAGGATTTTAGAAATAGGTATATAGGGAAATATAGAAAGTTGTAAATGCCGTATAAATAGTTCTCGAGCAATTATTAACAATATAGAAACATAGATATATGTAAATATCTAAATTTAGTAATATAGAAATTTCCCTATTTTTTAAATAATTTGATTTTTAATGTTTAAAAGAGTATATTAAAGCTAAATAAAAAAGCCCAGACATTTCTGTCAGAGCTTAAATAAGAAAAAACGCCCTAACTGGTCATTAGGACGGCTACATAATATCCAAAATGTAGCTTTATTATACAACGTAATCTCAACGTTGTAAATAGCGTTGATTTCAAAGCCGCAGGAGACAAGCTGCGTGAGATATAGCTGAACTGAGGGCTGCTAAATTGAAGGCAGTCAAGCAGGGCGCTAGAAAACAAGTAGACAGGGGGTTCACCTAGCCGCCATTTCAAAAATAATATAGGTAAACACTAATCAAGTGTTTTTTAATTAGTTTTTTAAAATAAATTAAACCAGCAAGCATTTCACGAATAGCAATTAATTTCTAACGCCTTTTTTAGGCGTTTTTTTGTTAGATTTTTAATTTATAAATGAAAAAAATTAGAAAATTATTTTGACAATTGGCTAAAAAAATTAATAATCAGGTTAGGGCAATTATTATTTAATAATAAAAAAGTCCTGCATAAGCAGGACAACCAGTTCTGGAAATTACAGCTTAGCCAGCAATCTAATTTTCCAGAAATTTCAAGATAACCATATAACTTAAAACCTATACAAAGGGGGCAACGACCACAATTTGCTTAGATACAGCGATTGCCTGCTTGCAGGTCTTACGTGCTATTTACCAAAGCCTTTATGGTCCGCAGGTTGCCAGACAGACAGATTAATTATACTCGCTAAATCTTGATTTAGGGTATTTTTAACTGCATTCACCTGCCTGATTAAAATCAGGAGATTCCTGCCTTTGTTTTTAATTAAATACAAGTGGTTTTAATATTATACATCTTGAAACCATATATATTGTCTCACACCCCCTTAAAACATCAACATTTATCAAAATTTGTAACAAACAAATAAAAAAAGAAGTATTAAAAATGAACAGTATAAATAACAAAAAATTACGTGGTTTCTTTGTTCCGGTAACTTTATTTGACAACCAAAATATAAGGATCTTAGTTCTGACGCTAAATTATTATATGGCATTTATACCATGCGCCAGCAGCTTTCACAAATGAATCAACAGAGATGGCGAGATAAAAAGACCAGGTATTCTTTATTTTCACAAATCAGAAAGCAGGAAATTATTTAGGATGGAGCAAAAGTAAGGTTGTCAAAGCGAAAAAAGAATTAATGAATTATGCTCTCTTAAGTAATAAAAAAACTATGAGTGCGGATCACTTATATCTGTTGGTACCCAAAATTCGAAAACAAGACTATCGCGAAACTAAAGATTCTGCACACTATTTAGAAAATGACCAAACCATTGAATCTCAGCAACAAATGATCATTTCAAATAAATCCTCTGATAAATATCTAAATTTACGATTTATCCCTAAGAATCCACGTGGATTCTTTATTCCGACAGTTTTATTTGAAAATCCAAAATATAAAGGTCTTAGTTCTGACGCTAAATTATTATATGGCATTTATATCAGACATCAGCAGCTTTCACAAATGAATCAACAGAGATGGCGAGATAAAAAAGGCCAGGTATTCTTTATTTTCACAAATCAGGAAGCAGGAAATTATTTAGGATGGGGAAACGGCAAAGTTGTCAGGGTCAAAAAAGAATTAATTAATTATGGTCTTCTAATTGCTAAGAAAACTATATATACAGATCACTTATATCTGCTGATGCCCAAAATTCGAAAACAAGACTATCACGAAACTAAAGACTCTGCACACTATTTAGAAAATGACCAAACCATTGAATCCCAGCAACAAATGACCATTTCAAATAAATCCTCTGATAAATATCTAAATTTACGATTTATCCCTAAGAATCCACGTGGATTCTTTATTCCGACAGTTTTATTTGAAAATCCAAAATATAAAGGTCTTAGTTCTGACGCTAAATTATTATATGGCATTTATATCAGACATCAGCAGCTTTCACAAATGAATCAACAGAGATGGCGAGATAAAAAAGGCCAGGTATTCTTTATTTTCACAAATCAGGAAGCAGGAAATTATTTAGGATGGGGAAACGGCAAAGTTGTCAGGGTCAAAAAAGAATTAATTAATTATGGTCTTCTAATTACTAAAAAAACTACGAGTGCAGATCACTTATATCTGCTGATACCCAAAATATAAAAATTTAAGTATTTTAACAAACAAATAAAAAAAGAGGTATTAAAAATGAACAGTATAAATAACAAAAATTACGTGGTTTCTTTATTCCAATAGCTTTATTTGACAACCCAAAATATAAGAATCTTAGTTCTGACGCCAAGTTATTATATGGCATTTATACCAGGCGCCAGCAACTTTCACAAATGAATCAGCAAAAATGGCAAGATAAAAAAGGCCAGGTATTCTTTATTTTCACAAATCAGAAAGCAGGAAATTATTTAGGATGGAGCAAAAGTAAGGTTGTCAAAGCGAAAAAAGAATTAATGAATTATGCTCTCTTAAGTAATAAAAAAACTATGAGTGCAGATCACTTATACCTGTATTTACCCAAAATCCGAAAACAAGACTATTATGTGCCTAATGAATTTTCTGCTCAATACCATAATGGGTCATTTATACCTAAAAAACTACGTGGATTCTTTATTCCGACGGCTTTATTTGATAATCCAAAATATAAAAATCTTAGTTCTAATGCCAAATTACTATATGGCATTTACACCAAACGCCAGCAGCTTTCACAAATGAATCAACAAAAATGGCAAGACAAAGAAGGCCAGGTATTCTTTGTCTTTAAAAACCAGGAAGCAGGAAATTATTTAGGATGGGGAAACGGCAAAATTGTCAGGGTCAAAAAAGAATTAATTAATTATGGTCTCCTAATTAATAAAAAAACTATGAGTGAAGATCACTTATACCTGCACTTACCAGAAAACAGAAAACAAGACTGTTACGAACCTAAAGACTCTGCATGCTATACAGAAAATAACCCAACCATTAAATCCCAGCAACAAGTGAAAGTTCCAAATAAATTCCCTGCTAAACATCAAAATTCACAATTTATACCTAAAGAACTACGTGGATTCTTTATTCCTACGACTTTATTTGATAATCCAAAATATAAGAATCTTAGTTCTAACGCCAAATTACTATATGGCATTTATACCATGCGCCAGCAGCTTTCACAAATGAATCAACAAAAATGGCAAGACAAAGAAGGCCAAGTATTCTTTGTCTTTAAAAACCAGGAAGCAGGAAATTATTTAGGATGGGGAAACGGCAAAGTTGTCAGGGTCAAAAAAGAATTAATTAATTATGGTCTTCTAGTTAATAAAAAAACTATGAGTGAAGATCACTTATACCTGTTGGTACCCAAAATTCGAAAACAGGACTATCACGAACCTAAGGATTCTGCACGCTATTCAGAAAATAATCAATCCGTTAAATCCCAGCAACAAGTGAAAGTTCCAAATAAATCCTTTGCTAAATACATGAATTCTAAATTTAGTTCTAATGAACATCTAAATTTAGTCAATAAAGAAACTAAATATATTAATACTAATAAAGATACTAATAAATCAGATACTTATATACAGACAAAAATCAAACTTCAACACAAATCAAGCCCGAAACCTTAGAACTAGATAAACAAATATTTGCCGATACCCATATTGATATCCTCAAAATACTAGCGGAAGATGACGAGACAACATATGAAATTTTAAAACAGGTAACATTATTAGCCAAAAAGAAGGCTCTAAATTTCGGGCATGTAAAAAGCAGTTTATTTAATTTTGTTGATAAAGACGTAAAATTGCCTTTTTATCAATGTTTATTAACCATTCTCAAAAAATTTAAACAAAACAAAATCCGAAATTTGTCAAAATATTTGTACGTGAGCGTTAGAAATCTATTTGAGCAAATAGGTAATAAACGTGCACAAAACTTTTATAATAATACTGGTAAAAGCATAATGTGGGATAGCGAGAATTACTTTGGCAAAGATACTGTATATATTCCAGCAATTAACAAAAGTTTGGATAATCTATTTGACTATCAAGCTGTGTCAACCGCTCCCGACTAAATCCCGGAACTCTTGGGTTAGTAATACATTTTTCCTTGCTTATATTTTAGTTTTTTGAAGAATTTATTAATTAAAATTTGAATTGTAGCGTTGTTAGCGCTACAATCAAGGTGTTAGAACAGATATAAAAAAAGCAAGGGTCCCAAGAGTATCTCACTACTCTTAGAATAAAGTTATCAAAACCAACTTGATAACAACCTCACTGGACGGTATTACCCGCCACCTGTTCATCAATATAATTTTGACAGGTCAATTGTAATTACATCAATAATTACTAGTAGAATCTCTTAGGGTAATATGCAAAGTCCGATTTCTAAATAAAATTTTTATTTATAAATATTTAGAAAAGTGAATGGTCGTTATCAAATTAACGACTATTCACTTTTTTTATTCGGTTCTAACAGATCAAAAGTGAAGGAGTGGTTTGAATGCGGCCAAGGAAGAAATCGCGCGTTTATTGCAGGCCTACAAATCCAATTGACCTTGGGCGAGTCATCAAGGAAGCTCATTATGTCAAGACTTGGAGTGGGCAAACATTTTTAAACGCTAGAAACGGTAGGTTTATTAACGCACGTAATTGCCAAATAATTAATGGCACACCACTTTTTCGCCAGATCAAGTCGGCCTACCATACTAGTGGTCGTATCTTTGCCAAAAGAAGTCGTATGGGAGCGCCGCTTTTAAGGGTAATTTTGACACACTAATGAAAATGGAAAATTGCTGGCTAAGCTAAACACCGTGTGTTAAAATTTCAGAACTTTGCCCTTAATTTTGTCCTTTGAAAATTTAGCCGAAAGGTAGTTACCGTGTACTAGATGGGTAAGAGCATCTAGTTTAGTTCCGTAGTTACAATCAAATTGCCAGGAAATGTGATTTGATCATGGCCGGGCACATGCAGGCTAGGATAGCAAGCATATTTTAAAATGCGCTCTTACATGTAACTGTTAGTTACGAGGTCTGGAATTCATCCTATAACCTTGACGGGTTGTTCCATAGGCTCTAAATGGCCAGCCAGTTGGTAGTTAGCTATAAACTATGATTTGCCGGTTGGCAGTTAATCCATAAACTGCACTTTGTAGTCAGATAACAATGCTATAAGTTATCAATTTCCTTACTTAGGTTTTACCCAATGATGAGAGGGGTGATTACCTATATTCAAATTCAATTTCCCAAAATTTAAAAGAAATATCAAGACTTTATTTTCTTATTTACTGCCTTGGATTGGGTTTTCCATAATTTTATTCTTATTTGCTTTAGTTTCAGAAGCAATCGAAAAAAATGCTGGAGCCAATCCTTTTATTGTAAAACAATTGGGGACTATTTGTTAATAATAGAGTGGCTTCTTAGTGGGATTATACCGATTTTATGTGTTTTTTTGGCAAAAAAAGAACCATATCAGACTATTAGCAAAATGGGCTTAATCGCGTTTTTTGCTTTTATTCCCACTTTAGTACCCTTACACTAATGTGGAAATACTTTGGCAAGTATATCACCCAACAGGATGTTAACAAAGTGATTTCCAACACTATTGTAACTTATATAGTCTTTATAGCAGCTTTGATAGTTGGCTATTTTATTACTTTAACTTTAAGTCGAAAAATTATCATAAGAAATAGTTGGTGGATGCTAATATTAGCGATTCCATACATTATATTTTACTGGATAATTACATCAAAATATAGCCAATTTCGCAGTTTTGTTTCATCAAGCAATTACCAAAGTAATAAGGTTGCTTCCATGATCAATAATTCTCAGATCCCTAATATTATGCTTATGAATGAATTTTGGTATGAAATCGTAACACTTATTATTATAGTATTAGCAATCGAACTGGGGGTAATAGTATTTGCCTTTCTTCAAAAAAAATTAACAAAAAGAAAGAGAAGTGCTAAATCTCTTTACAAATATCAAACACCGAAAGACGTCAAAGAATCATATATCATGCCAATTTTATTATTTTTAGGGATTTTTTTTATTGTTTTGTCCTTAGTGCTAGATAGAAGCGTTACTAGTAATTATCAGAAAAAAGTAATGGCATCAGCTATGAAATATAACGAAGAACTAGCCATTTACAATGGCGATAAAAATAGCAAGGGGACATTAACCTCGGACATACGATTCTTAGTAAAGATGGTAAAACTTTAGCTGCTGAAATCAAATATGATCAGACGGCACATGAAAATTTATCATCTTTTGGTTCCAGATACCGCTTAAGATTAATCAAACGCCGTGACAACCAAAAAAATTATCAACTTAGTTATGGTTTATTCGGAACTGACGGGTCAGGTGTTTTACAGATTCATAGTAACAGTGGTTTTAATGATCAGTCAATTATTGTGATGATTATTGACGCTGGCCAATTAGTTTCCTCAGATGCACTAGGTACAGATACTCAAGTGAAGGATACTGATATCGATAAATCCATCACTGCACAATTATCCGATAACTCAGGAGGGGATTCAAGTGCTGATCTGCATGATAACTCGAAGAAGTTACCACCAATCTATTATGTTCGTCTCAATGCGCTAAACGCTAAAAGATCTACTAGAAACTGGACTAATGATAGTCAATTGGTAAGAGATTTATTCGTTAATGATAACCTAAAGAAGTACAAAAAAGTACAGAAAAAAACGAAAAGAAACTTCACAATGGATACCGTACACTCCAGGAAATGGATACCCGCTTACAGGAAAATCCCAAAGATGAAACTGCACAACAAAATCGTGAGGATCTAAAAGGCAATATTACTTCCCTAAAACAAGAAATCAAAAAGGATCGTAACAACTATAAATTGTTGAAAAACAGCAGCTTTTCAGACAAATACTCGATCCTAAACAAACAAAGTATCATTTATTTAAGGTACACGACTTGAGGCAAATAGATGAGCAAAAAGAACAGTTAAAAAGGGGTGAGCAGCAGTGAGTGCAACTCAAATTAATAATAAAGATCCAGAAGAAGAGATGCGACAATACTTTTCTTCTTTTTTTTCGCGTTTTCCCAGCTTTTCTTTAGCTAAAGTGAGTCAGTTGGCTAAAACTATAAAAGATAGTAAAGAAAACATAGAGTATCCCAACTATAGTCCGCCAAGTGTGGAGGATATTGATACTCCTATTGATTCAGCCAATAGGGAAGTAACCAGTTTTACAGATTCGGTCCAAGCTGTAGAGCATCCAATTTATCACGATGAGCGCCTGTAAAAGTCATGTTACAAGTACCAGAAAATATCAATAAGCGTTACAACCATGCACTAAGTATTATGAAACCAGGTCAGGGAACATTAGTTGGCAATCAAGAACAATTAGGTATGCTGACAGATGCTCTTTTACGATTGGAAACACCTAGTGCCATTCTTTTGGGTGAACAAGGCGTTGGAAAAACAGCATTAGTAGAGCAATGGCT